>CBIMJO010000916.1:0-4764 GCA_966244135.1 uncultured Actinocrispum sp.
GGTCGTGCAGGCCGGTGTCCAGCGCCGCTGTGGTGGGGACGGTCGTCCGGGAGGGCGACTACGTGCAGTGTTACCTGTGTGAACGCTGGTTCCGGTCGGTGACCGCGCACCTGCCCTCGCACGGCTGGGACCACCTGGCCTACCGCGAGGCGTTCGGGCTCGAACGCGGGGTGTCGCTGGAGGGTCTGGCCACCCGCCAACGCCGGGAGCGGGCGTTCCGGGTGCGGCGGGACGCCGATCCGGTGCTGCGGGCCGGGGGAGAGCAAGGACGGGCGCTGGCCCGGTCCGGTGCGTTGACCAAGGCCGCCGCCGATGCCTCGCGGGGCCGCCCGCAGCCGGAACAACGGCGGCGCAAGACATTGCAGACCCTCGCCGCCACCTCACCGGAGGCCCGCGCCGAGGGCAGACGGCGTCAGATCGCCGACCAGCTCCGGCAGGCCGCGGCCGAGGCAGCCGCCCGGCTGGGGTTCGCCGACATCGGCTCGCTGGTGCGCGACCGGGTCGCCGCCGGGGCCAGCCTGGCCGCGATCAGCCGGGAAGCGGGGCTGCACAAGGACTGGATGTGCCGCAACCTGTCTACTGTGGACCCTTCCGCCGCCCGGTTCGTGGAGAACAGCCCGGCCGGCCGGGTCTGGGACGCGCCCTGGCTGCCGAAGCTGGAAAAGCTCGGTTTCGCCGACGTGGCCGGCTATCTGACCGACCGCCACGTGGTGCGGTCCTACACAGTCCGCGCCATCGCGGCCGAGATCGGGGCGAGCCGCAACGCCGTGGAGTCGGCGCTGGCCCGGCACGGCCTCCAGCAGACCCCACACGCCACCAAACGCAAGATCCGCGACGAGCGTGCCGCGGCCCTCGCCAGTCGTTTCGGGTTCCCGGACATCGATGCGTACCTCGCCGACCGCCGTGCCGCGGGGATGAGCTGGCGCGCGATCGCCCGGGAAAGCGGCCAGCCGGAGACCTGGATCCGCCGCCGGGCGGGCGTTTCCGCTTAGATCAGATCTTCGACGAAACGCAGGGCCGCGGCGGCGTTCGTGTAGCGCCAGGCGCGCAGCACGGCGTCGAAGCCGTCCTGCTTGCGGGCCGCCGCAAGGGCTTCGACGATGGGTTCGAGCACTTCCCGTTGGCGTTTCAGCAGGGGACCGGACTCGATCCCGCGGCGGTCGAGCAGGACCAGTTTCAGCAACAGGTGTGAGCGCAGGTCGCGTACGTGGACGACCGGCTGCTGCAGCCAGTCCTCGGCGGCGGTCCGGCCCTCGGGGGTGAGCTGGTAGACGGTTCGCTGCGGGCCGGGGCCGGACTCCACGGTGCGCGCCTGCAGCAGGCCCGCGGTCTCCAGCCGGCCGATCGACCGGTAGATCATCTGCCGGGGGATCTGCCAGACGCGGCCGACCGGGCCACGGTCGGCGGTCAGCGCGGCGATGGCGAACCCGTGCCGGGGCTCCTCGGCCACCAAGGCCAGCACGACCCACTCCGGCAACGCCCATTGCATACCCCGAGCCTAGAGCCCCCGGCGTCACTCGGCGCCCAGGACGTGGGTCACCGCCCGGGTGATGGCCGGGTCGGCCATCGCGGCCTGCAGCTGGAGCACGTCGGCGAGCTCGGTTTCGAGGGTGGCGTCGGTCGTCCGGGGTTCGGTGTTGTGGGGTTGCGCGGTCTTGTCGTGGTGGAAGCGCAGTCCTAAGTGGAGGACGAACGCGTCGAGCGTGGCCCGGTCGTCGATGCCCAGGGCCAGCAGCGCTGCTTCGGCTGCCCGGTGTTTGTCCGCCGGGACGTGGCTGCTCAGTTCCATCTGGGCGTCGCGGATCTCGATGATCCGGCGGTAGAGCCGTCGCCGGAGCGTCCGGAACAGCAGCACCCGGGGCGGCTGCTCCAGGACGGTGCCGGGCACGGCCGCGGTCAGCGTCGCCCACAGGCCGCCGAGCCGGTGGTAGGCCAGGCGGTACCGGACATACCGTGCGCCGACGTAGACCACCCGGACCAGGGCACCCGCTCCGGTGAACGCCAACGCCAGCCACAGCAGCAGGAACGTCACGGTCCCGTACACCGGACGGTAGACCTGGGTGACGAGCCTGAGCCCGTTCGCGAGGATGTACCACATCCGGCACGCCACATACCCGAGCCCGGTTCCGGCGCCCAGCGACAGCAACAGCAACGCGCGCCGGAGCGGTCCGCGTCGCGCCGAACGCCGGGCCGAGGTCAGGGTGACGACCGCGAACAACAGCCCGATGCCAAGGCAGGTCTGGAAAAGCATCTGGTACGTGATCACGGTGGCGTCATGGACGTGCCACAGCCCGAAGTCCGGCTGGTCGAGCCGGCGGGGGATGACCAGGAACAGCGCCACAAGGCAGGTCATCACCAGGGTGAACGCGAGTTGCGTGCCGCGCAGCAGCTTCTGTCCGGCGCTGAACGCGCTCGCCGCCAGCTCCAGGACCGCGATCATCGCGAACAGCCCGGACAGATGCCCGAGCAGGATCCCCAGATCCGGGACGCCGGTGCCGGAGTCGACCGCGTGGCGGATCCCGGGCAGGGACAGCGGCCCGGCGATGGCGAGGACCGCGAACACCACCGCGGCCGCCCGCTGCGGCTTCGACCCGACGAACCTGGGCAGGGCGGACAGGATCACCAGTCCCAGGACCGCCAGGGCCGCCGCCGACACCACCGGAACGGTGATCACCGGGAGGTCCGTCATGGCTCGTCCGGCACCCCGAACAGGTCGTTGAGCGTGCCGAGCCCGTCGTCGGGACCCGGTGCGCGCGACGACGGCCAGCCCGCCTTCTCCAGGATCAGGGTGGCGATCATCTCGGCCTCCTGCTCCTGGCGGGTCGAGTACCGGCTGCGCATCAGCACCCGCCGCACCACCGCGGGGTCCAGGTGCGTCAGCAACCCGGCGAGGGAGTCGTCGTCGCCGAGGGTGTGGTCGCAGAGCATGTGGCCCAGCTCGTGCAGGACGATGTTCTGCTGGTGCAGGGCACTGGTGCCCTTGGCGTGGAACACATGGTCGGCTTCGGGCGTGGCCACCCATATCCCGCAGGGCATGTCCGGACCCGGCGGGAACGGCAGCTCGTGCAGGAACAGTCGACGGCCCCTGCTGCGGGACACCTGGTCCGCCAACGCCTTCAGCGAGAACGGCCGCGGTATGACGAGTCCGGCGACCCGCGCCTCGCACTCGCGCCACAGCCGGCGGGTGCTCCGTCCGGCCATTACCGTTCCGGCTCGTCCTCGGTCGGCGGCAGTCCTTCGAGTGCGCGGGCGTGCTCGATCATGCCCGCGAGCGCCTGCAGCCCGGCCTCGGACAACCCGTTGGCGCGCAAGGCAAGCGAGCGCACCGACCGGTCGCGCAGGGTCGCCAGCAGCTCCAGCTGGGCGTCGACCTCGGAGACGTCCTCGTCGAGGAAGTACGACGGCTGCACGCCGAAGAACTTGGCCAGGCCCTCCACGTGCTTGATGGTCGGATTGTCCCGCTGTCCCTTGCGCAGCTGCCAGACGTAGGTGTGCGAGATCGCGATGCCCTGTGCGCGGATCGCGGCGGCCACCTCCTCGTAGCTGTACTCGCCGCGCCCACCCGGATGCACGGAACGGAACAGCCGGTCGAGCCGTTCCGCGAACGACGCCGGTGGGTCCTGCGAGGCCATGCTGCACACGCTCCGCTGTGGTGAGTTGATGCTGGTCCAGCCACTGTCAGCTGTTGACAGGGAGCCTAGCGGTACACCGTGGATCACGGCCACAACTGCGCCTGGACCGACTGAGTCCACAGTAGACGCCGTTATTTCTTCGGTGTGACCGTCACCGGGATCGTGATCCGCAGCCCGCCGCTGGTGGCGGTGAGCGTGCCGCCTTCCGACTTGGGGCCCGCGTGCAGGCGGAAGACGAACGTCACCGAGTCGCCCGGCGCCAGTTGCTGGCCGGACGAGCACGTCACCGTGCCCTTGCCGGCCGGGCAGCCGACCGTGCGCGGTGCGGCGTTGAGCACCAGCAGGGGCGGGCCGACGAGGTTGTTGCCCGGGCCGACCACCTTGATGTTGTCCGGCAACGACAGCGTCAACGTCGGGGCCGGCGCTGGTCCCGTGCCGGTGTTGCTGATGGTGATGGGCAGGTCCGTGGGCGGGCCGCCGGTGGTCATGGCGAATGTGCTGGGCGCGTTCGGAGCCAGGACCGGCGCGCCGTTCGGAGCACTCGACGCGCCTGGTGTGCCTGGTGGTGGCGTGCCGGTACCCGGCCCCCCGCCGGTGCCTGATGGTGCCGCTCCCGACGCGGTGGCCGACGGCCCGGCGCTGCCACTGGGAGCGGAAGACGACGAGCTGGTCTGCCCGATCGGCGCCGTGGACGTGCCCTGAACACTCGACACGGGCGGTTTGGCGATGGCCGAGGGGCCGACGGCTGTCGTCGGCGCGCTCACTCCCGTCACGATGGCTACGGTGAGCGCCACCGTCGAGGCCGCCGCACTGAGCAGCGGGGGCGTCAAGGTCGCGCTGGTGGCGGCGGCGACCGTGGCGGCAGCGCCTGCCTTTCCCGCCGTGGCGGCCAGGTAGCCGGCGGTCCCGGCGCCCAGAACCAACGGCGCGACGACGGCGCGCAGCGCTCGGTTGATGTCCGCCAGTTCGGCCGCGAGGGCCCGGCACCCGGCGCATTTGTCCAGGTGCGCCTCGACCTGGGCGGTCTCGCGTTTCGACAGCCCCTCGCGCGTCCAGGCCCCCAGCTTGGCGGCCGTGGCGCGGCAGCGGGTCGGCCTTGGGCTCGGGGGAACTCGTCACGCCCAGCCGGAAG
>CBIMJO010000917.1:0-4763 GCA_966244135.1 uncultured Actinocrispum sp.
GCTCGCCCGAGTACACGGCACCGGAGCGGATGTCGGGCGCCAGGACCGGCCCGGTGATGATGTACTGGTGGTGTCCGGGCTGTCCCGGACCGGTGTGTTCAGTGACGTGTCACTGACCGTTCGATGTGGTGAGATCGTCGGCCTTGCCGGGATCGTGGGCTCGGGCAGGTCGGAAGCCGCCAGGGCGATCTTCGGCGTCGACCGGCGGGACTCCGGGACCGTGACGGTCAACGGGCGCCCGCTGCCCGCGGGAGATCCGCGTGCGGCGATCGCGGCCGGGCTGGCCATGGTCCCGGAGGACCGCAGGGAACAGGGCCTGATCCCGGACCTGTCCATCGAGCGCAACGCGAGCCTCGCGATGCTCGGCGCGGTGTCCAGCGGTGGCATCGTCCGCCGCTCCGCCGAGCGCGCACTGGCCGGCAAGTGGGCCGCGCGGCTGGGCCTGAAGTTCGGCCGGCTGTCCGATCCGGTGGCCACGCTGTCCGGCGGCAACCAGCAGAAGGTCGTGCTGGGCAAGTGGCTCGCGGGCGATCCGGCCGTGCTGATCGTGGACGAACCCACCCGCGGCATCGACATCGGCGCCAAGTTCGAGGTGCACAAACTGCTGGCGGACCTGGCCCGCGACGGCATCGGGATCCTGATGATCTCCTCGGACCTGCCCGAGGTGCTCGGCATGGCCGACCGCGTGCTGGTGATGCACGAGGGACGCATCACGGCCTCGCTGACCCGGCCCACCGAGGAAGAGGTCATGCGCGCCGCCACCGGGAGCGTGTCGTGAAACGCGAACTCGGGATCGTCCTCGCCCTGGCCGCCGTGGTGGCGGCGACGACCATCGCCAACCCCGGATTCCTGAGCCTGCAGGGCATCCACGACCTGTTCCTGAACGCGTCCATCATCACGCTGCTGGTCACCGGGCAGGCGCTGCTGGTGATCACCCGGAACATCGACCTGTCCGTCGGATCGGTGATGGGGCTGACCGCGTTCCTCAGTGGACAGTTGTTCCTCAGCGGCCAGGGCACGCCGGTGATCGTGGTCGTCCTGGCGTGCATCGCCCTGGGTGCGGTGTGCGGAGCGGTGAACGGTGCTTTGGTGGCGGTGGCGAAGGTACCGGCGCTCGTGGTCACCCTGGGGACTCTGTACGTGTTCCGCGGGCTGGACTACGCGTGGGCCAAGGCTTCTGGTGTGCAGCAGGTCAACGCCGACCGGATGTCGCCGAGCTTCCTCGAGTTCGGCAGCGGTTCGGTGCTCGGGATCCCCAATCTCACGCTGATCGCGGTCGTCGTGCTCGCGATCTTCGCCTACGCCCTGCGGAACTTCCGGTCAGGGCGGGAGCTTTACGCCATCGGGTCCAACCCGGACGCGGCCCGGCTCGCGGGTGTCCCGACCGGGCGGCGGGTGTTCACCGCCTTCGTGGTCGCCGGGGCGCTGGCCGGGCTGGGCGGGGTCATGCACGCTTCGTACTTCGGCACGATCAACGCTTCGGTGGGCAACGGCAAGGAACTCGCTGTGGTGGCCGCGGTCGTCGTCGGCGGGGTGGCGATCTTCGGTGGCAGCGGGTCGCTTGTCGGTGCGGCGCTGGGTGCGTTGCTACTGACCACGATCACGAGCGCGCTACCGATCCTGGGGGTACCCGCGTTCTGGGAGCGGGCGGTGGATGGGGCCGCTTTGCTGCTGGCGATCTCGCTCGACCGGGCCGTGATGCTGCGAGTGGCCGCCCGCCTCCGAGAGCAGAGGAGCGCCCGCCGTGCGTGAGAAAGTCGTTCGCTGGGAGAGCTTCCTGCTCCTGTTGTGCGTCGGGGTTTTCGTGTTCGGCACGACCACGGAGGGCTTCGCCGACACCGACAACATCGGGTTCCTGCTGCTGGACTACAGCGAGGTCGCGCTGCTGGCGTTCGCGTTGCTGCCGATCGTGCTCACCGGCGAGATCGACCTGTCGGTGGCGTCCACGCTCGGCTTCTGCTCGGCGCTGACCGGCACGCTCTGGGACGCGGGGCTGCCGTTCGAGACCATCCTGCCGCTGGTTCTGGTGGCAGGGGCCATCTTGGGGGCGCTCAACGCGGTGCTGGTGGTGAAGTTCGGGCTGCCGTCGCTGGCGGTCACCATCGGCACCCTGGGGCTGTACCGGGGGCTCGCGTACATCGTTCTGGGCGACGGTGCCGTAACAGGGTTTCCGTCGGCGTACCGTCCACTCGCGACGGACTACGCCCCGCTCATCGTGCTCGCCGTCGGTGTGATCATCGCGGTCGGCGTGCACCTCACTCCCCTGGGCCGGTCGCTGTTCGCGATCGGTCTCGGCGCCGAGACCGCGCGGTTCTCCGGGATCCGGGTCGATCGGATCAAGATGCTGCTGTTCGTGGTGTCCGGGCTGCTGGCCGCGCTCGCCTCGCTCATCTACACGTTGCGCTACAACAGCGCCCGTGCCGACAACGCCAACGGCCTCGAACTGGCCGCCGTGGCGGCGGTTCTGCTCGGTGGTGTGTCGATCTTCGGCGGCCGGGGCACGGTCTTCGGGGTCGCCGCCGCGCTGCTGCTGATGGCCGGTCTGCGCAATGTGCTGTTCCTCAACGACGTCAGCAACGAGATCCAGAACGTGATCACCGGCCTGCTGCTGATCGTCTCCGTGCTCGTCCCGGTCGCGGCCCGGGCGCTGGCCCGCCGCCGCCCGGTTCCCGCCGCCCCTGTAGTCCTCAAGGAAGAGGAAGTCCGATGGCCCGTCCACGATTGATCACCCATCTAGTCGCACTCGGTCTCACGGTGGGGCTCGTCGCCGGCTGCGGCGGCACGACGAAGGACTCCGAGCAGTCGTCCGGGGGCACGGCCAGCTCGAAGGCCGCCGATCCCGGCGCGGCCATGAAGAAGGGCCTGAAGGTCGGCTTCCTGCCCAAGGAGATCGACAACCCGTACGAGAAGATCATCGACGACGGCGGCATCAGCGCCATCGGCGAGCTGGGCGGCGAGGGCAAGGAGGTCGGGCCGTCGGACGCCTCCGCCGCCTCCCAGGTGTCCTACATCAACACCCTGATCCAGCAGAAGCAGGACGCGATCGTGATCGCCGCGAACGACCCGAACGCGGTCGCGCCCGCGCTGAAGGACGCGATGTCCAAGGGGATCGCGGTCGTGACGTTCGACTCCGACGCCGCGCCCGACGCCCGGCAGGTGTTCGTCAACCAGGCCGAGTCCGAGGAGATCGGGCGCTCGCAGGTGCGCCTGGTGGCCAAGCAGATCGGCGGCAAGGGCAAGATCGCGATCCTGTCGGCGACCCCGAACGCCACCAACCAGAACACCTGGATCGGCTTCATGAAGGACGAGCTGAAGAAGCCCGAGTACAAGGACATCGAGCTTGCCAAGGTGGCCTACGGCGACGATGACGACCAGAAGTCCTTCCAGGAGACCCAAGGCCTGCTGCAGTCCATTCCGGACCTCAAGGGCATCATCGCGCCCACCACGGTCGGCATCTCCGCGGCCGCGCGGTACATCTCGTCCTCGCCGTACAAGGGCAAGATCTCGCTGACCGGGCTGGGCACGCCGAACCAGATGCGCCAGTTCGTCAAGGACGGCACGGTCACCGAGTTCGCGCTGTGGGACCCCAACCAGCTGGGCTACCTGGCCGGGTACGCGGCCGCGGCGCTGGCGTCCGGCCAGATCACCGGCAAGGAGGGCGAGACCGTGAAGGCGGGCAAGCTGGGTGACCGCAAGATCGGCAAGAACGGCGAGATCATCCTCGGCCCGCCCACCGTCTTCACCTCGGCCAACATCGACCAGTACAACTTCTAGGGAGCGGGATGGACATCCGGGATGTGCTGCGGGGGCAGCGGATCGAGACGCCGTCGTGGGCGTACGGCAACTCCGGCACCCGGTTCAAGGTGTTCGCGCAGGAAGGCGTGCCGCGGGACGCGTACGAGAAGGTGGACGACGCCGCGACCGTGCACCGGTTCACCGGCGTGGCGCCGAGCATCGCCCTGCACATCCCGTGGGACAAGGTCGACGACTACGCCGCCCTGGCCCGGCACGCCGAGGGGCAGGGCATCAGCCTGGGTGCGATCAACCCGAACGTGTTCCAGGAGGACGACTACCGGCTCGGCAGCGTGTGCAACCCGGATCCGGCCGTCCGCGCGAAGGCCCTGGCGCACTTACTGGAGTGCGTCGACATCATGGACGCCACGGGGTCGCGTGACCTGTCCCTGTGGTTCGCGGACGGCACCAACTACCCGGGCCAGGACTCGATCTCCGCCCGGCAGGAACGGCTGTCCGAAGCCCTGCAACAGGTGTACGCGCGGCTCGGTGACGACCAGCGGATGTTGCTGGAGTACAAGCTGTTCGAGCCCGCCTTCTACGCCACGGACATCCCCGACTGGGGCACGTCCTACGCGCACTGCGTCGATCTCGGGCCGAAGGCCCAGGTCCTGGTCGACACCGGGCACCACGCGCCGGGCACGAACATCGAGTTCATCGTCGCGTTCCTGCTGCAGCGCAGGCGGCTCGGCGGGTTCCACTTCAATTCACGGTTCTACGCCGACGACGACCTGATGGTCGGCGCGGCCGATCCGTTCCAGCTGTTCCGGATCATGACCGAGATCGTCCTCGGCGGGGGCCTGGACGCCTCGGCGGGCATCGCGTTCATGTTGGACCAGTGCCACAACATCGAACCCAAGATCCCGGCCATGATCCGGTCCGTTCTCAACGTCCAGGAGGCCACCGCGAAGGCGCTGCTGGTGGACTCCGGCGCGTTGCGCAAGGCCCAAGTGGAGGGTGACGTGCTCGGC
>CBIMJO010000918.1:0-4760 GCA_966244135.1 uncultured Actinocrispum sp.
CACTTACCCGATCACGCCGGCCTCGGACATCCTGCACGAGCTTTCCAAGCACAAGAACTTCGGCATCACCACCATCCAGGCCGAGGACGAGATCGCCGGTGTCGGCGCCGCCCTCGGTGCCTCCTACGGTGGCGCGCTCGGCGTGACCTCGACCTCGGGCCCGGGTCTGGCGCTGAAGTCGGAGACCATCGGCCTCGCGGTGATGACCGAGCTGCCGCTGGTCGTGATCGACGTGCAGCGCGGTGGCCCGTCCACGGGCCTGCCGACCAAGACCGAGCAGGCCGACCTGCTGCAGGCGATGTTCGGCCGCAACGGTGAGTCGCCGGTGCCGATCGTGGCGCCGCAGTCGCCCGCCGACTGCTTCGACATCGCGCTGGAGGCCGTCCGGATCGCGCTGACGTACCGCACCCCGGTGCTGTTGCTGTCCGACGGTTCGGTGGCCAACGGGTCCGAGCCGTGGCTGATCCCGGATGTGTCCGCGCTGCCCGACCTGAGCGTCCAGTTCGCCTCCGCGCCCAACGCGACCGACGGGTCCGGTGAGTTCTGGCCGTACATGCGCGACCCGGAGACCCTGGCGCGCGAGTGGGCCATCCCGGGCACGCCCGGCCTGCAGCACCGCATCGGCGGCCTGGAGAAGCAGGACGGCAAGGGCTCGATCTCCTACGACCCGGCCAACCACGACCACATGGTCCGGCTGCGCCAGGCCAAGATCGACGGCATCAAGGTGCCCGACCTGGTGGTCGACGACCCGTCCGGCAAGGCACGCGTGCTCGTGCTCGGCTGGGGCTCGACGTACGGCCCGATCGGCGCGGCCTGCCGCCGGGTGCGCAAGCTCGGCCACGCCATCGCCCAGGTCCACCTGCGGCACCTGAACCCGTTCCCGGCCAACCTGGGCGAGCTGCTGCGGTCGTATGACCGAGTGGTGATCCCGGAGATGAACCTCGGCCAGCTCGCCACCCTGCTGCGGGCGAAGTACCTCGTGGACGCGATCAGCTACACCAAGGTGGCCGGGTTGCCGTTCAAGGCCGAGGAACTGCAAGGGGTCTTGACTGACGTTGTGAAGGGGGTCCCGGCATGACCGCCATCGACCTCGGTCTGCCCGGGTTGGCCGGAGTGCCGACCACGGACGAGAAGCAGACCGCCAAGGACTACAAGTCCGACCAGGAAGTCCGCTGGTGCCCCGGCTGCGGTGACTACATCGTGCTCAACGCCGTGCAGGCGTTCATGCCGTCGCTGGGCCTCAAGCGCGAGAACATCGTGTTCATCTCGGGCATCGGCTGCTCGTCGCGGTTCCCGTACTACATGAACACCTACGGCATGCACTCCATCCACGGGCGTGCGCCGGCCATCGCGACCGGCCTGGCGACCGCGCGGGAGGACCTGTCGGTGTGGGTCGTGACCGGTGACGGCGACGCGCTGTCCATCGGCGGCAACCACCTGATCCACGCGCTGCGGCGGAACGTGAACCTCAAGATCCTGCTGTTCAACAACCGGATCTACGGCCTGACCAAGGGGCAGTACTCGCCGACCTCCGAGGTCGGCAAGATCACCAAGTCGACCCCGATGGGCTCGCTGGACCACCCGTTCAACCCGATCTCGCTGGCGCTGGGCGCGGAGGCGTCCTTCGTCGGGCGGGCGCTGGACTCCGACCGCAAGGGCCTGACCGAGGTGCTCACGGCGGCTGCGCAGCACCGGGGCAGCGCGGTGGTGGAGATCTACCAGAACTGCCCGATCTTCAACGACGGCGCCTTCGATGTGCTGAAGGACGCCGACGAGGCCGCGCGCCGGCTGATCCCGTTGCGTCAGGGCGAGCCGGTCCGGTTCGGCCCGGACGGGGACTTCGGCGTGGTGCGGTCCGGGTTCGCTGGGCTCGAGGTGGCCAAGGTGTCCGAGGTCGGCGAGGAGAACCTCGTCGTGCACGACGCCACCCTGCAGGACCCGACGTACTCGTTCGCGCTGTCGCGGCTCGGCGGTGAGGACCAGTCCCACACCGTGACCGGGATCTTCCGCAACGTCTCCCGGCCGACCTACGACGACCTCGCGCGTCACCAGGTGGCCGACGCCAAGGCGTCCCGGCCCGCGGACCTGCAGTCCCTGTTGCGCGGCAAGGACACCTGGACCGTCGCCTGATCGTTGCCTTCGTCCCTGTGCGTCCTTTGTGGACGCACAGGGATTTTTCCTGTCAGCTCACGGATTTCAGCAGCTCGTTGAGCTGGTGGATCAGGCGGGCGTTGTCGGCGGGGAAGTAGGTGCCGCTGACCGTGTTCTCGGTGTTGTGGGTCTGCACGAGGTAGCGGCCCGCGTCGGTGTCGATCCAGCCGAGGCCCGGGGCCTCGACCGTCTTGCCGTGGCGGTCGCGGCCGGTGACCGTGAAGTGGCCGGTGCCGCGGCGTTCCCGGCGGAGCATCTCGCCGGCCATCCGGATCTGCGCCATCGAGCTGCCGCGCGGGATCGCGGCCTGGCGGAACCCTTGCTCCTCAACGGGTTGCCGTGAATTGGGCTGGGTGATCGTCACCGACTGGCCTGGTCCCGGATGGGCGGCTGGCAGCAGCGCGACAACGGACCTGGCCAACGACTCCGGCCGGACGATCTCGAACTGCAGGATCTGATCCTGTTGGCGCACAACCATTCCCCGGCGGGCGGTGGCCGCGCCGCGGGCGAACACCTTGGTGCCGCCCTCGACGTCGCCCATCACCGCGATCGCCACCTGGTAGTCCGACAGCAGCCGGAGCGCGTCGACCACCTCCGGCGCCAGGTTCTCGTTGTCCGCCAGGCCACGCCGGATCAGGTCGGTGCGGATGGCCTCGGCGATCCGCACGCGGTCCTCGACGAACTCGCCGAAACTCGGAATCTGGAACGGGTACACCCGGCAGTTGACCCGCAGCCCCTGCGACAGGATGTCGACCGCCGCGAAGGACAGCCCGAACGATGTGGGCATCAGCCGCCAATCACCGGGGGCGCGGTCATCTCGTCGGTGCCGAACGTGCTGTCCGGGTCCGGCTCGACCAGGTATGAGGCGCGCTGGTGCTCCTCGTCCTCGCCGCCCTCACCCTTGTGAGCGCCGCCCATCCCGCCCATTCCCGCGCCACCACGCCCACCGACGCCGCCGGCCATCCCACCGCGACCCATCGCCGCCTGCTCCGCCGCCAGCGCACCGACACCCGCGCGTCCACCGGCACCTGCACCGGTTCCACTGCCTGTGCCGAACCCGCTTCGGCCGTTGCCCGCGCCAGTTCCGCCTGTGCCGTAACGGGATCCGCTTCGGCTGGCGTCATCTCCGCCGCCACCGAACCCGGGCGACATCGGGCCGAACGGGACCGCGTTGGGGTTGTCCGTGGTGGGCTGGTTGAAGCCGCCACCCCCACCCCCGCCGCCTCCACCACCGCCGCCGCCACCGCGGCCGGGGTTGAAGCTCTGGTTGTCGGTGCCGTTGTCGTTGCCGCCGGTGCCGGGGCGGGTCTGGTCGGTGTCGCCCTGGTGCTGGTTCTGGTTCTGGTTCTGGTTGTGGTTCTGGTTCTGGTCGTGGTTCGGGTTCTGGATGTTGTTGTGGTCCAGATTCAGGTTCTGGTTCTGGATGTTGTTGTTGTCGATGTTGTTGTTGTCGACCGAGTTGTTGTGGTCGTTCTCGCCGGTGCCGGTCTTTGTCTTGTGCTCCACCGGCTTCGGCTCGATGATCTTCTTCTCGATGCTCTTGCCGCCCATCTGCGGCGGCTTGTCGAACGCGGGCATCGTGCTGGCCCCGTTCAGACTCCGGTCATACGACGTCACAACATCAGCGGCCTCCTGATGGGCGGCCTGGCTGCGCTGGTACTGGATGTTGTACGTGGCGAACTTCTTCATGTAGTCGAACGGATCCGTGGTGTTCCGCAGATCCGCATTCGCCTTGTCCACATCGAAATCGACCGGATCCGGCATCGCGTTCGCGGCCTGGCTCAACGCCTGCGAGTGCAGGCTCTCCTGCTTGCCCGCCAGCTGCGCACTCTGCCCGGCCTTCCCGATGTAGTTCGCGATATCCGCCATGAACTGCCTGGCCGAATCCCCCGCCTCACCCCGCCAGTTCGTCTCACTGGCCCCAATAGCCCCAACAAAATCCCCCTGAAACCCCACCATCTCGTTGCCCATTTTGATCCAGGAGTCGCTCATGTGCCCGCTCATGCCGGCGTCGGCGTTGTCCTTGACCATCCCCTGCAACTGCCGGTGTTCGTAGGACATGTACACGGGACTCTGGAAGTTGGGGTTGCTCCGGACCGACACATCCTGGGCGAGCGTCGCGGCGTCCTGACTGGTCTCGTCGCGCACCTGGTTGTTGATATCGCCGTCCTTGAACAACATCCGGTGCAGGTAGTCCCAGAACCCGCCGTCGTGCTCCTGGTCATACTGCTGGTTCGCACGTGTCCGCACCTGCCCCGACGTATCCGTGGTCCCGCGCATGTCCACGCCGTACTGGTCGGCCGTGCTGTTCTGCTGCCCCGGGGTGACCATCGTGTTCACGGTCGAAGACTGCCCAGGCCGGTAAACGGCGTTCTGCTGTTCTCCCACTCCCATGACGCCCCTCCTAACTGGACGGCAGTTTCCGCTCAACGGCGTCAGCCACTGGGCGCACCAGTTCACAAGCTTTCTGTTCGTCGCCACCGCGGACGACGCTGACGTCGACGCGCGATTTGTCGGTCACCTTGATGGCGATCACGCACGCTCCGCCTGGACTCACGCCCCTGATCGCATCGTGCTTGCCGATCTGCATAGGCGTGAGTTGGGTCCGA
>CBIMJO010000919.1:0-4747 GCA_966244135.1 uncultured Actinocrispum sp.
TCGTAGCCGCTGAGAAAGTCAAACATCGGGCTCCTTGCCGGCAAAGACATCGGGGGCACCCGCACCGGGCGCCCCCGAGTCGATACGACGACTTACTGTTCGGTGATCGCCGGCGGGTCCGGGATCTTGTAGCCCGAGGAGCCGAGGTTGGCGTCCAGGGCCTTCTTCCAGTCACCGCTGGATTCCATCTGCTGGATGGCCTTGTTGATCGCGGCCTGGCCGTCCTTGTCGTCCTTCTTCAGGCCGATGCCGTATTTCTCGTTGGAGAAGCCCTTGCCGACCACCTTGAGCTTGCCGGCGTTCTGCGCCTGGGAGGCGAAGCCGGCCAGGATGATGTCGTCGGTGGTCATCGCGTCGAGGCCGCCGTTGAGCAGCGGGGTGATGCAGTCGGAGTACTTGCCGAACTCCTGCAGCTGCACCTCCTTGGCGTACTTGTCCTTGACGTTCTGCGCGGGCGTGGAGCCCTTGACCGAGCAGAGCTTCTTGTTGCCGGTCAGCGACTCCGGCCCGGTGATGTCGGTGTTGTCCGCCTTCACCAGGAGGTCCTGGTGGGCCACGAAGTACGGGCCGGCGAAGCTCACGTCGTTCTTGCGCTTGTCGGTGATCGAGTAGGTGGCGACGACGAAGTCGACCTCGCCCTTCTTGATCAGGTTCTCGCGCTCGGCGGACTGGGCCTCCTTGAAGGTGATGCCCGACTCGTCCACGCCCAGCTGCTTGGCCACGTACTTGGCCACGTCCACGTCGAAGCCGGTGAACTTGCCGTCCGGCGTCTTGAGGCCCAGGCCAGGCTGGTCGAACTTGATGCCGATGGTGAGCTTGCCGGTCTTGCCCTTGGCGACCAGGCCGGTGCTCGCGTCGGCACTGCCGCTGCTGGAGCTGCTCGCGCCGGATCCGTTCTTGCTACCGCCACAAGCCGTGACTGCGAGGGCCAGTGCCGTGACGACGACACCCGCTCGCATGGTCCGACTGAACCGCATCAGAAACTTCCCTCCGATAACTTCCACGGCGCCGCCTGCCCAGCGCCGGGATCTTCAGTGAGTCAGGATCTTGCCAAGGAAGTCCTTCGCCCGGTTGGACTTCGGCTCGGTGAAGAACGCGTCCGGCGTGGAGTCCTCGACGACCTCGCCGTCGGACATGAAAATCACCCGATCGGCTGCCCTGCGGGCGAATCCCATCTCGTGCGTGACGACGAGCATCGTCATTCCCTCTTTCGCGAGGCTCGTCATCACATCGAGTACTTCCTGGACCATCTCCGGGTCCAAAGCGGACGTCGGCTCGTCGAACAGCATCACCTTGGGCCGCATGGCCAGCGCCCGCGCGATCGCCGCGCGCTGCTGCTGCCCGCCGGACAGCTGCGCCGGGTACTTCTCCGCCTGGTTGGCGATCCCGACCCGCTCCAGCAGCTCCATCGCGGTGCGACGGGCCTCGTCCTTGCCGGTCTTGCGCACCTTCACGGGTGCCAGCAGCACGTTCTCCACGATGGTCTTGTGCGCGAACAGGTTGAACGACTGGAACACCATGCCCACGTCCGCGCGCAGCCGGGCCAGTTCGCGGCCCTCGGCGGGCAGCGGCTTGCCGTCCACCTCGATCACGCCGGAGTTGATCGGCTCCAGCCGGTTGATCGAGCGGCACAGTGTCGACTTGCCCGACCCGGACGGGCCGAGCACCACCACGACCTGTCCCTTGGGGACCTCCAGGGTGATGTCCTTGAGGACATGCAACGGCCCGAAGAACTTGTCGACCGCCTTCATCAGGATCATCGGCGGCGCGTCGACGGCCTCGGTCATCAAATCCTCCCCAATGGGACATTGGTGTTGGCGGAAACCTAGGGGCCTCGGCTCAACCAGTCCAGCGACCTTGAGCAACACTTAGGGTCTCAACTCTGTCACATGGTCATGACACATGCTGGAGGAGACACGCGTGCGGGTGCTCCTAGTCGAGGACGACGACCGGGTCGCCCACGCGCTGGTCCCGGCTCTGGTCAAGCGCGGCCTGGCGGTCCGCAGGCTGGCAGGCGGGCGGGAGGTGCTGGACCTGGTCGGTGAGGTCGACGTGATCCTGCTGGACCTGGGCCTGCCGGACATCGACGGGATGACGCTCTGCCGCCAGATCCGGGCGGTCAGCGACGTCGCGGTGATCGTGGTGTCCGCGCGCGGCGAGGTGGACGACCGGATCCAGGCGCTGCAGGCGGGCGCCGACGACTACCTGGTCAAGCCCTACGACGTCGGCGAGCTGGTGGCGCGGGTGCACGCGGTGCGGCGGCGCAGCGCGGACAAGGGCGCGGTCGGCGAGCCGGTCGAGTTCGCCGGGGTCCGGGTGGACGTGGGCCGCCACGAGGTCACCGTGGACGGCAAGCCGGTCGGGTTGTCCCGCAAGGAGTTCCAGGTGCTGGCGATGGTGATGGCGGCGCGCGGCGAGGTGGTCCGCCGCGAGCAGGTGCTCTCCGAGGTCTGGGGGCGCAACGGGGCCGCGGAGAACCGGTCGCTGGACGTGCACGTGGCCACCCTGCGCACCAAGCTGGGGCGGCCGGACCTGGTCGAGACCGTCCGCGGGGTGGGCTACCGGCTCGCCGGCCGCCCGGAGTGAGCGATGCGGGTCCGGCTGCTCGGCATCGTGCTCGCCCTGGTCGGGCTGCTGGTCGTCGGCCTGGGCGTGCCGCTGGCGCTGAGCGTGTCCTCGCGGGAGGCGCAGCGGCTGTTCCTGGACCGGCTGACCGACACCAGCCGGTACGCCTCGCTCGCGCAGCGCCCGCTGCTGGAGAACCAGCCGACGGCGCTGTCCGAGCAGCTGGCCAGCTACCGGGACGTGTACGGGATCGACACGGTCGTGTTCGACACCGACCGGAACGTGATCGCCAGCTCCAGCCTCGACAACAAGAAGCCGCCGTTCGACGGGCACTCGGCGTCGGTCGAGCCGGAGCTGACCGACGCGCTGGCCGGCAAGCACTCCTCGCCGAAGAGCTTCCTGCTGCCCTGGGACACCGGCAAGCTCGTCATCGCCGAGCCGGTTCTCGCTGATGGCGCGGTGCGCGGTGCCGTCGTAACGGTGTCACCGACGGACAACGCCATGGCCGAGGTCGTGCTGTGGTGGGTGGTGATCCTGGTCGGCGGGATGGCGGCGCTGAGCCTGGCCGTGCTGGTCGCGCTGCCGATCGTCGGCTGGACGCTGCGGCCGGTCCGCCGGCTGGACGAGGCGACCGGGGCGCTGGTCGCGAACGTGATGATGGGCCGCCCGGTGACGCCGGTCGACGACGGGCACGGGCCGTCCGAGCTGCGGCACCTGAGCCGGTCGTTCGACCAGATGGCGGCGAGCGTGAGCGACACCATGGCCGCGCAGCGCGCGTTCGTCGCGGACGCGTCGCACCAGCTGCGGAACCCGCTCACGGCGTTGCGGTTGCGGCTGGGCAACCTCGAGGGCCACGTCGACGAGGAGGAGGCGGAGCACCACGCCGCCGCGATGGCGGAGACCGACCGGCTCGGCCAGATCGTCGACGACCTGCTGTCCATGGCGCGGGCCGAGGGCATGGGTGGCGAGCTTGTGCCGGTCGATGTCGTCGCCGCGGTGTCGACGCGGGTGACCGACTGGGAGGCGGTGGCGGACTACGGCCAGGTCCGGCTGGTGCTGACTACGCCGTCCGAGCCGGTGAACGCGCTGGCACCACCCGGAGGTGTGGAACTCATGTTGGACGCGTTGCTGGACAACGCGTTGAAGTTCACCGCATCGGGGACGGACATCACGATCGGAGTGTCCATTGTAGACGAACGGGTGCACGTGGCGGTGCGCGACCACGGACCCGGCCTGCAGCCGGAGGAACTCGAACGGGCCACGGACCGGTTCTGGCGCAGCAACGCGCATCAGAACATCAGCGGCTCCGGGCTCGGACTGTCCATTGTGCGCAGGCTCGCCGAACGCTCCGGCGGCGGCGTCGATCTCGATCTGCCGGACGGCGGCGGCCTGCGGGTGACGATCGATCTGCCCCAGGGTTAGTTCGACACGGGGCTAAGGCTTTTCGTCGCGGTAGTACTCCAGCGCGCCCTCGTGCAACGGAACGGGCTGGGTCTCCACGGCGGAGCGGATGTCGATGGAGTTCGCGGCGGTGTTGACCGAGGCGAGGTTCTTCTGCGACTCGAAGATGCCTTGCGTGAGGACTTTGGCCGCGGCCGCGGGCATCTCGTCGGTGACCAGCAACAGGTTGGCGACCACAAGTGTGGTCACCGGTGAGCTGTTGCGCAGGCGGTAGGTGGTCACCGGGATGGTCGCCGCGCTGTAGTACCGGTACTTGGCGCGGACCGCGGGCATCACGTCGGACATGTCCACCAGCCGCAACGGGATCGCCTGCGCCAGCTGGGCGATGTCCCGGGTGGGCAGGCCGCCGGACCAGAAGAACGCGTCGATCTGGCAGCTCTTCAGCGCCTCACGGGACTGCACCAGGTTCATGTTCACCGTGCGCGGGGGATTGGCCTCGAACCCCTGACCGGGCAGTTTCAGCAGGTAGCCGGCGATGAACTCGACCCCGGAGTTCTGCGCGCCGATCGCCACCCGCTTGCCGGCCAGGTCGTGCAGGTGCTGGATCGGCGCGTCGTCGCTCACCACGATGTGGAAGTAGTCGTCGTAGATCCGCGCGAGCGCGCGCGGCGAGTGCAGGCCCTGGTTGCTGATCTCCTCGGTGGCCAGGTCGGCCGCGCAGATCGTCACGTTCGCCTGGCCGGTGCGCAGCTTGATCAGGTTCTCGCCGGAGCCGTTGGTC
>CBIMJO010000920.1:0-4746 GCA_966244135.1 uncultured Actinocrispum sp.
GGCGTCCACCCGGTGAGCTACAACCGCGGCGGGATCAAGGTCACGGCCGAGCTGACCGTTGCAGACGGCAAGGTGAAGCCCGGCCAAGCCGGCCCAGGTACAGGAAAGCCGAAGGGCGCTGCGGAAACCGGTGAGGGCGGCATGGCCGTGCAGCCCACGGGCCCTGACGCTGCTGTCTATGTCCTGGGTGGCGCGGCGCTGCTGACCACCGGTGGGGTGGGTGCGTTCGCGTTCCGCCCGCTCCACAAGCAGGGCTAAGGCGGAAAAGACGCCTGACGTCGCGGCGGGTTGCTCCGAAAGTCTTTTTATCTTCCCGGCAACCCGCGCCAGGTCAAGGAGTCTTTACCAGTGAGAAATCAAAACGGTGCAAACACAAAAAGCTGGGGGAATCTCCAAATGCGTAAGAACACTTTCCTTGGTGCGGCCGCTCTCGGTATCGCCGGTATTTTCCTCGCTGGTGGCGTCGCGACTGCGGGCAACGTGGGATTCCTGGCGGTCACCGACGCCAACGCCAACACTTCGATCCGGGCCGGCGACACCATCCACATGGAAGGCGAGTGCTATGACGTGAAGACCTTGAAGGTGCGGATCCAGTCGGACGTGTTCGCGCCGGTCGACGTCGCGCTGCCGGATCACTACGACGGCCGCCAGACCTTCATGGTGAACGTCAAGTCCTACAAGGACGCCAAGCCGGGCAACCACAAGGCCTCCTTCAAGTGCGGAGCCGCCACGGTCCAGAGGCAGTTCGCGATCGTCTCCGCCGGCGAGGGCACCTTGAAGCCGCCGGTCAAGGCCACCGCGACCAAGCCCGCGACCCCGGCGGCGAAGCCGGCGCAGGTCGCGGAGAAGCCGAAGGGCGCTGCGGAAACCGGTGAGGGCGACGTTGTCGCGCAGGCGGCGGACTCTGGCGCTCCCGGCGCCGGTGTCTACGCGCTGGGCGGCGCGGCTCTGCTGGCCACCGGTGGCGCGGGCGTGTTCGGGTTCCGCCGCCTGCGCAAGCAGGACTGAGCGTAAAAGACGTGTGGGGGCGTCGCGGGTTGCCCGTCAATTGGTTTCCTGGTCCGGGCAACCCGCGCAGCGAGTGAGCGTCTTTATGAGTGGGAACAATGGCTGGGGAGCTAATTCATCAGGGGGAATGACTCCCATGCGAAAGAACGCTTTCTTCGGCGCGGCCGCGCTGGTCGGGGTCTCTCTGCTGGGGGCGGGCGCGCCGGCGTTCCGCAGGCTAGGGAGGCAGAACTGATGAGGAAATGGCTTGGTAGCGCGGTCGTCGCGCTGGCTGTGGTGATGGGGGGATGCTCGGCAGAACATCCGGCACCACAACCGGCCCCCGTTTCCGTTGCGCCGCAACAACAGGGGGACGCGGCGGAAACGGGAGCGACCGCGCTACCATCCGAGGTGTCACTGCCGAAGATCGGCGCGAAGTCCTCGTTGATCCCGTTGGGGCTCAACGCGGACCGGACCATCCAGGTCCCGCCGGTCAGCCAGCCGATGCAGGCGGGCTGGTACGACAAGGCGCCGGCCCCGGGGGAGACCGGGCCCGCGGTGATCCTCGGCCACGTCGACGGCGACCACAAACCGGGAATCTTCTACCGGCTCAAGGAGATGGCCGCCGGCGACGACATCCTGGTCACCCGCAAGGACGGCAAGACGCTGAAGTTCGTGGTCTCCAAGGTCGCGAAGGTATCCAAAAAGGACTTCCCGACCGACGAGGTGTACGGCGACACGGAGGGACCCGAGTTGCGGGTGATCACCTGCGGCGGCGAGTTCGACCGGTCCGCGCACAGCTACAAGGACAACATCATCGTCTTCGCAAAACTTGTCTGACCTGCGGGTTTGCGGGTTCGGTCCGAAATTGTCGGGGGTGCCCGCTAACGTGGTTGCTGCTTGGGGCTCGGGACGCGGGAGGGCGTCCCGAGCCACCGTGACCACTCAAGGGGACCCATGATCCGCATGCTGATCGCGGTGGTGGCGCTGCTCGTCGCCACGGCCGCGCCCGCCTCGGCGGCGCCACAGACCTATGCCGACTACACGATGATGCTCGGCAAGAACGTCGGGCAGGTCTGGTCAGGCGGTGCGGCGGCTAGTCAGTGGGCGTGGATCCCATTGGCGCCCAACGAGTTCGAGATCCAGTGGGGCGACCCGAACGCCTGGCCGCCCGGCGGCGGCGAGCACTTCGTCAAGGACGGCGACTGGGTCCTGCTCGACGGCTACTTCGACCACAAGTACGGCACGTTCAACCGGCAGACCGTCAGCGAGGAGTACATCGGCGACGAGAACTGCCGGAGCGCCAAGGCCATTCCGTCCAACGGCGGCCGCCAGCACTATGCCAAGTGGACGGTCCCGGCCACCGCCTACTGCCTCACGGCCTTAGGGACGATCACTGTCGGGGCGAACGGAGCTGTCGTGCACTTCAAGCACGAGGAGATCTGGTACCCGCCCGCGCCCTGCAGCAACGGCTATCTCGGCGCCCGCACCTGCATCCGCCAGCACGAGCGCTGGTACGACGACAACGGCCAGCCCTTCTCGTTGTCACTCGAACGGGACCAGTACATCGCGCGCGGCACCGGGATGGCGTTCAAGATCCACCACACCTACGACCGCACCTGGCCTGCCGGGCACGCGCCTTGGGCCGCGTTGTTGCTTTGTAATTGGGTAGGGCGCTAGCAAAGCCGCCTGCTTCGGTTGACGCACAACGGAAGCAGGCGGCCGGTAACCGATGGTCAGTCCTTTTCCACCCAGTCGAAGGTCTTGGTCACGGCCTTCTTCCAGTTGCGGTACAGAGAATCCCGGCTGGCCTCGTCCAGCGACGGCTCCCACTGCTTGTCCTGGGCCCAGTTGTTGCGGATGTCATCCTCACCGGACCAGTACCCGACGGCCAGGCCGGCGGCGTACGCGGCGCCCAGCGCGGTCGTCTCGGCGACGACCGGCCGGATCACCGGGACGTTCAGAATGTCCGCCTGGAACTGCATGAGCAGCTCGTTGGCGACCATGCCGCCGTCCACCTTCAACGCGGTCAACGGCACGCCGGAGTCGGCGTTCATCGCGTCGATCACCTCGCGCGACTGGAAGGCCGTGGCCTCCAGCACCGCCCGCGCCAGGTGGCCCTTGTTGACGAACCGGGTCAGGCCGACGATCGCGCCGCGCGCGTCGGACCGCCAGTAAGGAGCGAACAAACCCGAGAACGCGGGCACGAAGTAGCAGCCGCCGTTGTCCTCGACCGTCCGTGCGTGGTCCTCGATCTCGGCGGCGGTGGTGATCATGCCGAGGTTGTCGCGGATCCACTGCACCAGCGACCCGGTGACCGCGATCGAGCCTTCCAGCGCGTACACCGTGTCGTTCGAGCCGATCTTGTAGCAGACCGTGGTGAGCAGGCCGTTCTGGCTCATCACCTTCTCCGTGCCGGTGTTGAGCAGCACGAAGTTGCCGGTGCCGTAGGTGTTCTTGGCCTCGCCGGGGGACAGGCAGGCCTGGCCGAACGTGGCCGCCTGCTGGTCGCCGAGGATGCCCGAGATCGGCACGCCGGCCAGCGCGCCGCGCTCGCGGACGTTGCCGTAGACCTCCGAGGAGGACCGGATCTCCGGCAGCATGGACACCGGAATGCCCATCTCGCCGGCGATGTCAGCGTCCCACTGCAGCTTGTCCAGGTCCATCAGCATGGTCCGGGACGCGTTGGTCGGGTCGGTGACGTGCACACCGCCCTCCGGGCCACCGGTCATGTTCCACAGCACCCAGGTGTCCATGTTGCCGAACAGCAGGTCGCCGTTCTCGGCCTTCTGCCGGGCACCGTCCACATTGTCCAGGATCCAGCGGATCTTCGGGCCGGAGAAGTAGGTCGCCAGCGGCAGCCCGACCCGCTCGCGGTAGCGCTCCTGCCCGCCGCCGAGCGCGCCGAGCTGGTCGACGATCCGGTCGGTCCGGGTGTCCTGCCAGACGATCGCGTTGTAGACCGGCTTGCCGGTGGCCTTGTCCCAGACCACAGCGGTCTCGCGCTGGTTGGTGATACCGACCGCGGCGATGTCCGAAATGGGCAGATCGGCCTTGGCCACCGCCCCGGCCGCCACCTCGCGGGTGTTGCGCCAGACCTCCTCCGGGTCGTGCTCGACCCAGCCCGCCTTGGGGAAGATCTGCTCGTGTTCCTTCTGGTCCACCGAGACAACCCGGCCGTCATGGCTGAAGATCATGCACCGGGTGGACGTGGTGCCCTGGTCGATCGCGGCCACGTACTGGGCCATCGTGCGCTTCCTTTCCTAGACGGGGAGTGCCAGATACAACAGGCCGGCGAGCAGGGCACCGACCAGCGGGCCCACGACGGGAACCCACGAGTAGCCCCACTCCGCGCTGCCCTTGCCGCGGATCGGCAGGAGCGCGTAGGCGATGCGAGGGCCGAGGTCACGCGCAGGGTTGATGGCGTAGCCGGTGGGGCCACCAAGGGACGTACCGATGACCAGCACCACGAAGGCGACACCGGCGTAGCCCAGTGCCGAGTTGCCGAACTGGGGCACGCCGTCGGTGCCGACCTTCACCCCCGGGCTCAACAGGATCCAGCCCACCAGGACGAACGTGCCGATGATCTCGGTGATCGTGTTCCACAGTGGATTGGGCACCGTCGGCCCCGTGCAGAAGATCCCCCGGGTGTTCGCGTTGTCGGGATGTTTGTCGAACTGCAGTTTGTAGGTCAGATAGCACAGGGTGGCGCCGAGGATGGCGCCCACCATCTGGCCGAGGATGTAGATGGGCACATCG
>CBIMJO010000921.1:0-4742 GCA_966244135.1 uncultured Actinocrispum sp.
CCACCGGCAGGGCGAGAGCACCTTGTGGAACGCTGGTAAGCGATTCCTGCGCGGCCCCGAGTCAGGGCAGAAATCGGGCCCGTCGTGGCGACTCATGTCGATAGGGTCGCGGGGTGACGACCGACCCCGGTGCCGGGCTTCCGCCAGACCAGCAGCGGTGGACGTGGGAGCATCCGGCCGGCCCGCGCTGGCTACTGTGCGGCGACATCGACGTCGATGCTTCTCCCGATGACATCCCGTTGGCGCTGTGCACGGAGATCGAAGGACTGTTCGTCGACCTGCCGCCCCGGCCACGGGAACCGTTCACGCTCATCGGCTGCACCCCAGCCGGTGTGCTCGCCGACCTTCTCGACCGGCTGCCCACCGAGACACTTGGCACCGAACAGGCCTGGCTGGGTGACATTTCCCTGACCACACCTGAACCACCGCCTGGCACGTCGCCGTCCTGGTGGGGAGAGAACCTGGCCGATGTCGTAGTGCTCGCGCAGCGGCCGAACGCCACGATGCCAGTCACAGCCGACATCGACCTCGACGGGTTCGTCCGCGTCAACGACCGCACGGATGCGGTGATGCGTCCCCGTGGTGTCGCCGAATTCGTCCTCCTGGACGGGGATGGGGTGACCTGCGGCGTCTGTGGGGATGTCACGGGTGTGTTCCGCGAGCGGGCCGCATCACTGGTGCCACAGGTCCGGCTCCTCGGTTGTCAACCGGAACCCCCGTTGCTCGCCGCGCTCGACGAGGTGGGGCGGTCGACCAAAGCCAGCCTGCGTCGCCGCTGGATCCGTGCCTGGGTCCACGCAGTCGCCGCCGACGGTTCTGCCGTGCAGGTGACTGGCGCCGTGTTCTCCGGATCGGTCGACGCTGCCGAGCCGTCGCGGCTCGGTGCCGGACTCCTGGACGTGACCGTCGACCCACGCGGAGGAGAGCCGCTGCCGGCGGGAGTCCTTGACATCCTGGAACATTGGCGCGCCGGAAGGCCGCTCCAGCGGAACCTATGGGCCGGCTACGACCGAGAACTGAGGCACCAGTGGGCGGGCGTCGCGCTCGGTTACCGATCCAGCGCTCCGGACCGGCCACCCGGCACTACCTACGATCTCGATGGGCGGTTCGTCACCGACATCGAAGGGTTCTACTGCGCGATCGGTGAGGCGATCAACGGCCCGGGTGGGTACTTCGGCTGGAATCTCGGCGCCCTGGACGACTGCCTCAGCGGACGGTTCGGCGCGCTGCCCCCGTTTCGGCTGGTGTGGCACGATTCTGCTGTCGCCCGCGAGCACCTCGTCGCCGGTTACGACCGCCGTCCGCTGAGTCGGGCGATCACCCTGGAGTACCTCCTGGGCATGCTGGCGGAGCACCGGATCGAGATCGACCTGCGCTGAACCGTGCACCGACCACCAATGGCGGGCGCTGGAAAGTCGCCCCTTGGGGCGGCGCCCACGGGACTTTCGGGCGGCCGGGCAGACCTGGCTCCTGCCATGGACGCGTCTACCGTGGACAACTATGACGAGACCAGCCTGGAGTGACCGGCAGGCTCAGCCTGCCGAGGCCGACCCACAGGTCCAGTCATCCGGCGCCACAGCCGTCGCCCATCCGGCACTGCTCGGTCCGGCCAACGTCCTTGCGTTGCAACGCACTGCGGGCAATGCCGCGGTGGGCACCCTCGTCGTCCAACGCGACACCGGCGGCGGCCCCGTCTACAACGACGACGAGTTCAAACGCATGGCGATGGGCTCGGCCAACGACTATCTGCTGTCCGGCGAGGACTTCCCGCCCGCTGTGCCCGGCAAGGTCATCTACTGGAAGACCATGTCGGCGTGGAAGGAGGTCGACCAGGACCACTTCTACACCGACGCGAACGGCGCGGAACAACACGTCAAGGCCAGGATCATCCTGTACTCCGGCGGCGACACGTTCCAGCTCCGCATCGTCAAGTGGAACGAGGCCGGACAGGAGATCACCGTCCGCCGCTCTTCCGGCTGGATCGACACGGCCACCGGCATGCCCCACCGCGGCGAAAAACCCCAACCCCCGGACAACAGCCCACCGCGCCCAGACCGCATGCCCTACTACGACGACAGCGACTCAGTTCCTGTGTGACTCAGCGGATAGCACCGCTTGGTCCGGACAAGACTCTCAGGTATCGCGGCGGAGCAGCGGGCCCTGACGTGCGCCCGGACCCCAGGAAAGCGGCAGGGTCAGGCCTCATCATCGACACCACCGTCATGGACCTCGTCGGCTGCGAGAGTTCCGTGGTCCTGGCCAGCCCCATGCGATGTCGTCGACCGCGAGAAATGGTTCGTCGACCACTGTGGTGGGGGTCAGTCCGGTGAACGCCACGACGTCCCGGTGCAGGTGCGACTGGTCGGTGTAGCCGCCGTCGGCTGCGACTCCGGCCGCGTCCTGGCCCGCGACCAGGCGATGGACAGCGTGGTCGAAGCGGACCAGCTTCGCGGCACGCTTGGGCGGCAAGCCGATCTGTGACTGGAACCGGGACCACAGGCGTTTGCGGCTCCAGCCGAGTTCGGCAGCCAACTGCTCGACCCGGGCCATCCCGCGGGTGGCGGCGATCCGGCGCCAGGCCCAGGCCACCTCCGGGGCGACCGGTGACGCCGCTGCACAGCGCCGGGCGAGCCACGTGTCGATCCACGCGAAGCGGTCCTCCCACGAGGAAAGGTCGCCCAGTTGGTCGCTGATCCGTGCCGCCTCTCGGCCGCACAGCTCGTCGAGGGTCAGCACGGCGCCGCCCAGATCAGTGGTGCCCAGAATCGCGTGTGCGACCACCGGTGACAGGCGTACCTGCACGGCCTCGAAGGCGTCCGCCTGCAGCGTGCGGACGACGTCGCCGAACCCGAGGCCGGTGGCGAAACTGCCGTGTTTCCGCCGCCCGGCGGCATCTTCCACGGCGATCGTGCCGCCGATCACCAGAACCAGGGTCACAGTCGGGTGCGGGATCAACCGGAGGCCGGGCGGGGTGATGCCACGGTCACGGAACCCGGCCATGGATACCCCGGGCACACGGCTGGGCCGGTTCGGGCAGGTGATGTCCCACAACACCGCGTCGTCCCGTTCAGACAAGTCCCGTTCGGACACGCCAGACCCCATTTCGCCATGCTACGCACGCCGGTCGCAGGGAACATTTGTCCAAGCCAACGGTGCGCCCCGGCGGTGACAGTGCACGCATGACTGTTTCCAACGACAAGGCGCTGGACGGCGGCGAGCTCCACATCTGCCAGGACGGCCCGCGCGACGCCCCGGCGCTCCTGCTCATCCACGGGACCGCCGCGTCGGCCCGCTCGTGGGATCCGATGGTTCCGCTGTTGACCGGGTCTCATCACGTCATCCGGATCGACCTGCTCGGGTGCGGCCGGTCGGCCACACCGGAAGGCGCGAGCTACGCGGTCCCGGACCAGGCACGCCGGGTCGATGCGGCACTGGACGGGCTCGGCGTCCAACACGTCACCGCCGTCGGCCACTCCAGCGGTGGGGCGTTCGCCACCGCTCTCGCCGAGCAACGACCTGACCTGGTGACCGCACTGGTGCTCATCAACACCGGACCCGACATGGCCGCCTACATCGCGAAGGAGGTCCCCATCCGGGCGGCGTCGTGGGCGGATCTGACTGACGACCAGATCCGCCGGGCCATGAGCGACGGATTCCGCCGCGGCTTCGAGATCCCCCAATCGTTCGTGGACCAGTTCCGGGACATCGACTTCGCCGTGTTCGGCGCGGTATCGCAGGCGATCCGCGCGTATCTGGACGAACGATCCCTCCCCGCACGGCTGGCGCCGCTCGGCAAGCCGCTGCTGGTGATCTTCGGCGAGGAGGACCGCAGGTGGCGCCCGTCCTCCGCCGACGACTACCGCGCCGTTCCCGGCGCCGTAATCGAGATGCTCCCCGGTGTCGGACACTCACCCAACCTTGAGGATCCGCCCCGTACCGCCGTGTCCCTCCTGGACTTCACGGCAACTCATGCCCCAGAGGCCGGTTAAGCGACAGGTCACCGACAACCGGCCCCACTAACCGTTACGTCAGGAGGTACGCCTGTGCGGATTCTCATCTCGGGCGCCAGCGTTGCTGGCCCGGTGCTGGCGTACTGGCTCACCAGGCACGGCTTCTCCGTCACCGTCGTCGAGCGTGCGCCGGCTCTGCGCAAGACCGGTGGCCACGCGGTCGACCTGTACCGGCCCGCGATGAACATCTCGGAGAAGATGGGCGTGCTCCCCCGCATCGAGGAGCGGGCCACGGGCACGAACCGGTTGACCCTCTACCGGGAGGGCTCGCGACGTCCCGTCCGGGTGGATCTCGCCAAGATCTTCAGCGCCACCTCCGACCGGCACGTCGAGATCATGCGTGACGACCTGAGCGAGATCTACTACGGCGCCGCACATGACCACGTCGAGTATGTGTTCGGCGACTCGATCACCTCGATCTCGCCCGACGGCGAGGTGCGGTTCGAGAACACCGCGCCGCGCCGTTACGACCTCGTCGTCGGCGCGGACGGGCTGCACTCCAACGTGCGCCGCCTCGTCTTCGGCGACGAGTCCCGCTTCAGCGCCTTCATCGGGGCCTACCTCGGGGTGCTGACGCTGCCGAACGCCGCCGGGCTCGACGGCGAGCTGCTCATCCACGTCGGCGTCGGCCGCACGGCCGGCATCTACGGCGCACGGCACCTCGACGAGGCGCGGGCCTTGTTCCTGTTCCGGAGCGAGCGCGAACTCGACTACCACCACCGCGACGCGCCC
>CBIMJO010000922.1:0-4741 GCA_966244135.1 uncultured Actinocrispum sp.
GGGTTGGGGAGACGACGGAGGGTGGGGAGGGGGAATGGGGTGGGGAGGGGGAGGGGTGGGAGAAGTGTTGCGAGGTGGAGGGTGAGGGTTGTGAGGGCGGCCAGGAGGAGGGCGGCCGGGAGTGTGAGGGGGAGGGTTGTGGGGTTGGCGGCGGCGAGGAGGGCGCCGAGGGTGCCGGACAGTTTGACGTCGCCGGCGCCCATGGCGGTGGGTGTGAGGGTGTGGACGGTCGCGTGTAGACACCAGAACACGAGGGCGCCGGTGGCGGCTCTGGCAGGGAGGGCAGGGTCGGGTGCCAGGAGGGTTGGTGGGGCGAGGAGGGCTACCAGCGCCGGGTAGGCCGGGAGGGTGAGGGCGTCGGGCAGGCGGTGGTGGGTCAGGTCCGTGGTCACCAGCAGGACGGCGAACCAGGACAGGCCGAGCATCACCGGCATCCACCACGCGGGCATGCCGCTCACGGCGGCCACCGCCCACAGCATGCCGGTGGCCGCCTCGCACCCGCCCGCGCGGACGGTCGCTCCCCGCCACAGCCGCGCCAGCAGCGCGCGGCCCAGCGCTCCCGCGAGGGCTCCCGCCCCCAGGAATGTCAGTGCTTCGGCCATACCTTCAGGCTGGCTCGTGCACTGGCCGGACCGCCAGAAGATGTCCGTGCGAATGGTCCTTTCGCACGGATTCGTTCGTCAATGGCGGTAATTCACCGGAAACCCGGCTTGACCGGTCAGTCGTTCCAGACGAACAACCGGTCCCCGGGTTTCACCGGGCCGTCCGGGGCGAAGTCCGCCAGCGCGCCGTTCTGCGCGTCCAGCGCGACCACCGGGCAGATCGTCGAATAGCCGGCCGCCTCGATCGCCGCCGGATCCCAGCCGACCACCGGCTGTCCCGCCCGGACGGTCTCGCCTTTCACCACATGTAAGACAAAACCCTCGCCTTTCAGCTTCACGGTGTCGATTCCCAAGTGGACGAGCACCGCCTGGCCGCTGTCGCCCGCGACAACGAACGCATGTGGGTGCAGGGTGGCGACCACGCCGTCGATGGGCGCCAGGACGTCTCCGGCCACGGCAGCGGGCCGTACGGCCAGCCCTGGGCCGACCATCGCCTGGGAGAACACCGGATCCGGCACGGCCGACAGCCCGGCCACTTCGCCCCCGACGGGGCTGGTAACTCGCAAGCTCACAAAAGGTCCTCTATGTCCTGGGCAATGGTGTCCGCTTCGGGGCCGACCACGATCTGCACCGCGCCGCCCATCCGCACGACGCCGTGGACCCCGAGCGCGCGCAACGCCCGCTCGTCGACCAAGGAGTCGTCGTTGAGCTCACACCGTAGCCGGGTGATGCACGGTTCGAGTTCGACAACGTTGTCCGCCCCGCCGATCGCGGCCAGTATCTTCGCGGCTCGTTCGTCAGCCATCTATTCTTCCCTCCCGGTCGGACCCGCATTGGCCGAGTCCTGAGCGTAGCGACACGAAGGTGTAACAGTCGTTGACACTTAACACCTGTCAGGCGCATAGTGCCGCACTGCCCTGGTCTAGACCAGGGCAGAAAACAATCGCCGTCAGGACCCCGCCCCGATACGGGAGAAACTTCCAGTGAGCGCACCACAGATCCAGCAATCCGGCCGAGGCTTCGCCGGATTACAACGATTCGCCCGCAGCCTGATGTTGCCGATCGCGGTCCTGCCCGCCGCGGCTCTGCTGTCCAGGCTCGGATATATCGACGGTTCCGGCAAGGGCCAGGGTGAGCTGATCGCGGCCATCCCGGGGACCGCCTTCGACGACATCGCCAAGGTGGTCGGGTCCGGCGGTGACGCACTGTTCGCGTTCCTCCCGCTGCTGTTCGCCATCGGCATCGCGGTCGGCTACGCGCGGCGCGCGGACGGCTCGGCCGCGATCGCCGCCGCGGTGGGCTACCTGGTCTTCCACAACGTGCTGTTCACGACGGTCGGGTTCTACGACACCGCGCTGGTCGAGGGCAAGTCCTTCATGACCGGCCCGTACGGCGTGCTCGGTGGCATCATCACCGGCCTGATCTCGGCGTCGCTGTGGACCCGCTACCACCGCATCAAACTGCCGCCGTACCTGGCGTTCTTCGGCGGACGGCGGTTCGTGCCGATCCTGGCCGCACTGGCCATGCTGGTGGTCGGCGTGATCCTGGGCGTGCTGTACCGGTACGTCAACATCGTGCTGACGGATGTCGGCGAGGGCGTGTCCGGGTCGACCGTGGTCGGGGCCGGGGTCTACGGCGCGCTCAACCGCTTCCTCATCCCGTTCGGCCTGCACCACATCATCAACTCGTTCGTGTGGTTCGTGTTCGGCAGCTCCAACGGCGCCACCGGTGACCTCAACCGGTTCTTCGCCGGCGACCCGACCGCGGGCACGTTCATGTCCGGCTTCTTCCCGATCTTCATGTTCGCGCTGCCGGCCGCCGCCCTGGCGATCTACCACACGTCCAAGCCGGAGAACCGCAAGATCGTCGGCGGTCTGATGCTGTCCGCCGCGCTCGCGTCGTTCCTGACCGGTGTGACGGAGCCGCTGGAGTTCGCGTTCATCTTCGTCGCGTGGCCGCTGCTGATCGTGCACGCCGTGCTCACCGGCCTGTCGCTCGCGGTGACCAACGCGCTCGGCGTGCACGACGGGTTCGGGTTCTCCGCCGGGTCGATCGACTACGTGCTGAACTGGAACCTGGCGACCAAACCGTGGCTGATCATCCCGATCGGCCTGGTCTTCGCGGTCATCTACTACGTGGTGTTCCGGTTCGTCATCACCCGCTGGAACCTGCGCACACCGGGCCGCGAGGACGAGCCGCTGGACGTCGAGACGACGGGGGTGGACGCCCCGACCGACCGGGTCCGGATGCAGCAGCAACAGCACCAGCAGCCTCCGCCCAACCCGCACCGTCGTGGCTGAGCTTCGTGTCCGGGTGGCCAGCGCGGTCGGCCTGCATGCCAGGCCCGCCGCGCTGGTCGCACGACTGGCCGCGGAACAGCCGGTGACCGTCACCATCCGCAAGGAGGGTGGCGAACCGTTGCCCGCGGCCAGCCTGCTCAACCTGATGACGCTCGGCGCGATGCACGGCGACGAGGTGATCCTGGCCGCCGAGGGCGAGGACGCGCAGTCCAGTTTGGACAAGGTGGCCGAGCTGATCGCCACCGACCTCGACGCCTGACCCGGTTTCCCCCCGTGTCTCACGTGGGTTGGGGGTGGGTTAGTACTTTTGACACGTCCTGGGGGCTACGCCTGCGCGGGTTTTGATGGTCTCGATGACCGGGGTCTTGGCGTCCGCGTAGTTCTGGACGTACTTCCAGTCCTTCTTGGACAGTTCGAGTTTCGCGTCCCGGTACCGGGCAAGGTCTTCCGGGTGGGTGCGCAGCCAGTCGCGGAACTCAAGGTAGACGTCGTACTCGCCGCAGCCCACCGTGTAGACGTGCAGGTTCACATCGCGGCGGTGGCCGCGATCGACGCGGTTGTAGAACACGCGATGCTGGTGCCACTCGGGTTCGCGGATGTGCAGGTCGAATCCGGCCGCCACCAGGGCGGGCACGTAGGAGTCCTCAATGTACGAATCCGGCACCGCGAGGATGACGTCGATGATCGGTTTGGCCGGCAGCCCGGGAACCGAGGTCGAGCCCGCGTGGTCGAGCTGCACGGCGACCGGCCCGAGGGCCCCGCGTATCCGTTCAGCTTCCTCTTCGTACCAGCGCGGCCAGTCCGGGTTGTAGTCGTCGACGACCACTTTCACCGAGTACGGCGCGGGTTTGTCGCCGACGATGACGTCCAGGATCTCGTCGTCGGTAGTCATGGCGTCCTCTCGATAGGCAGTCGGCCAGACTATCGGCCACCGCCAAGAGAACGCCAGCGACTACTGGCCGAGCTTGCGGTGGGTGGTGGTCCGCGAGGCGGCCGCGGCCACGGTGCCCACCACCGCGATGCCCGCGAACAGCGCGAGGAAGCCCATGAAGAACACGGCCATGCCCACCAGGACGACAGCCAGCAGCGCGACGGTCATCGTTGTACCCACGCACACCCTCCGAGATCACCTGACACACACCGCATCGTGAGCGTCACCTACTGTCTATCACGGGTGCTAGGGGTCAGGCCAGGGGCATACCGGTGGCTGTGGACAAGGCGTCACGCATGGCAGCACGCGGCGCGGGCTGGCCGGTGAACTGCTCGAACTGCCCAAAAGCCTGATGCAGCAACATATCCAGCCCGGTGCACAGCTTCCCGCCGCGGTCCTGGACCGCGATGGCCAGTTTCGTGGGCCAGGGATGGTAAATCACGTCGAGCACACAAGGAGCGCCGGACAGTTCCGACGCATAGGGGTCGGCGACGCTGCCGGGCACGGTGCTCACCAGCACGTCGGCCGACAAAGCGAGTGAGCCGAAGTCCGTGTCCGCCCAGCGATGTACGTCGACCTGCACGCCAAGCCGTTCCGCACACTGCAAAGCGTCCCCGGCACGAGCCGGATCCCGCACCACCAAAGAGAACCTGGACACCGACAGGCTCGCCAGCGCGACCAAAGCGGCCAACGCCGTCCCGCCCGCGCCCAGCAGCACGGCGTGACTGTCCGAAGTAGACGCGAACCCGCCGGCATGGGTCAGCGCGCCGACAACCCCGTCCACGTCGGTGCAGTCGGCCCGCCAGTCGCCGGACTCCAAGTGCACCAACGTATTCGCGGCGCCCACAAGCCGCGCCCGCTCGGTTGCCTCACTGGCCAGGGAAAGCGCGGCGAACTTGCCCGGCATG
>CBIMJO010000923.1:0-4739 GCA_966244135.1 uncultured Actinocrispum sp.
ATGCCCAGCAGCACGTAGTTGGTGTTGGAGTAGTCCAGCCGGCTGCCGGGCGGGAAGCTGAGCGGATGTGCGGTCGCCGTGGCCACCAGGTCGTGCGGGTCCCAGTGTCGCCAACGGTCGTGCAGGACTTGTTGCGGGGTGGCCATCACCTCCCGGCCGTAGTCGCGGATTCCGCTGGTGTGCTGGAGCAACTGGCGCACCGTGATAGGCGGATAGCTCACCGGCAGTACGCCGGGCAGATGTCCTTGCACTGCCTCGTCCAGACGCAGCCGGTGTTCGGCGGCCAGCTGCAGAACCACTGTGGCGACAAACGTCTTGGTGATGCTGGCGATCCGGAACAGCCCGTCGGGGCGCACCGGTTGGTGGGTCCTGGAGTTCGCGCGGCCGGCGGTCACGCGCAGCGAGTTGTCCCTACCGTCCACAGTGGCCAGAATGCCGAGCACGGATCCACCTGGCGCCTGTCCTACGGCCTCGGTCACCGCGGCGCGATCAAGTGGCGGAAGCGCGGCGGAAGCGGTGCCGACCGCCGCGTGTCCGGCCAGCACAACAGCGCTTGATATCAGGATGAACAAGCAACGGACAGGTGTGCGCATCGCGGCCCTCCCGGGGGTTGGTGGCCCGGGTAGTCGATCACCCCTCGCCGCCCTCGCGCAGTGGGAGGAGCTGGGTAGTTCGCACCTGGGGGTCAGCACCACCACGGCTGCACCGGGTGGAGGTATCCGGGCTCGGCCGGGCCGGGCAAAATTTCCCGGTACACCTGTTGGGTGGCCTCGATATCGGCAGAATCGTGGTCATGCACAGGGTCAGATCACACCCAGCCGTGCCCATGATCCTGATGGTCGCCGTGGTCGTTTGCGGGCCGTGGACGATCGCCGTCTTGGCGTCGCACCCGGTGGCACCGCCGGACACGACAGTGCTCGTGCTCGCCGTGGGTGCCTCGTTCGCGGTGCTCGGGCTGGTCTGCCGGGTTCAGCTCGGCGCAGGCAGCCCGAGCCTGATGATCGGCTGCCTCGGGGTGGCATGGCTGTTGCTGCTGGCGTCGGCCTCGGCGGTCGGCTCGCCCGCATGGGGTGGCGCTGTCGTGTCCACTGTGGTGGCTGCTGCTCTGGCACATCTGCTGCTGAGCCTGGTGCCGTCGCAGTCGCCCGGGACGGTACGGCGAATGCGCGCAGCCGCGGGATACGCGACCGCGAGCTTCGCCGGGTTGCTCACCACTGGCCCGCCCGCCGTACGCACGATCGGGGCCGGGCTGGTCCTGCTCGCGACGGCAAGTGTGTTCGCCGTCGTGGTGGTGCGCATCCGCCATCACGATCGAGCCGCGGCTGGGAGGACGTTGCCGGCGTTGCTGCCCGCAAGTGCGGCGCTGCTGGCAGGCGTGGCCGCCATCCTGACCGGGTTGCGTGGCGACCCGCCACCGTGGCTGATGCACACCCTGTTCGGGCTCATCGCGGCGACCCCGGTCGGATTCCTGATCACGGTGGCCCGCCACGCTCTTAGCCAGGTGAACACGTCACGAGCACGCGTGCTGCACGCCGCCGACGTGGAACGGCGCCGCATCGAACGCGACCTGCACGACGGTGTCCAGCAGCACCTGGTCTCGGCCACGGTCCTGATCGACCTGCTTACCCGCCGCCTCCACAACCCGTACGCCGCAAGCACCCTGCGCACAGTGACAACCATCCTCACCGGCGCGAGTCACGAACTTCGGCACATCTGCCACCACCTCCACCCGACCGCACTCGCCGACGACGGCCTGGACACCGCGCTCGCCGAACTGATCTGGCAGCTGCCACTACAGGTCACCCTCAACGGCCAGGCAGGACCACTGCCAGCAAACACCGCGTCGGCCGCCTACTACGTGGCCGCCGAGGCACTCACCAACATCGTCAAACACGCCAGAGCCACCTCGGCACACATCCAGCTCGCCCGGGGCACGACCGCACTGGGGATCACCATCACCGACGACGGCCGCGGCGGCGCCGATCCAGCCCGTGGCACCGGCCTGCGTGGCCTGTTCGACCGGGTCGAAGCCGCCGGGGGACGGTTGGACGTCCGCTCCGGCCGGCCCGCCGGCACCGTAGTGGAGGCGACGATCCCATGCACATCGTGATCGCCGACGACTCCGCCCTGATGCGCCACGGCCTCAGCCTGATCCTCGTCGAAGCCGGCTTCACCGTCGACGCCGACGTCCCCGATGCCGACGCCCTGGTCACAGCGGTCGAGCAGCACCGGCCGGACGTCGCGATCATCGACATCCGAATGCCACCCACCCACACCGACGAAGGACTGCGCGCCGCCCGCCGGATCCGTGCGGAACTGCCCGATATCGGGCTTCTTGTGCTGTCCCAGTATCTCCGGGTCGGACAGGCGGTCGAACTGCTCGACAGCGGCACCGCAAGGGTCGGATACCTGCTCAAGGACCGGGTGGCCGACACCGCCGACCTGGTCGCCGCGGTGCGGCGCGTGGCCACCGGCGGGACCGCCCTGGACCCCGAGGTCGTGGCCGCGCTGCTGCGCCGACGCTGCCTGACCAATCCGGACCTGGGCGCCCTGACCCCTCAGGAACGGCGCGTCCTCGGCCTGATGGCCGAAGGACTCAGCAACAGCGCCATCGCCGCCACCCTCGTCGTCACCCTCAGCACCGTCGACAAACACATTTCCACCATCTTCACCAAACTCGGCCTGCACCCCGGCGATCACCACCACCGCCGCGTCCGCGCCGTCCTCGCGCTGCTCAACCCCCACCCCTGACAGCTCTGGAGATCGGCGGTGGTGCGGCCTGCGCTGGACGGACCAGCGCGGCATTGATCAGGGGAACAGATGCGTCCGTCCGGAGGTTGGCCGTGGCATGAGCCAACTCGTAGACCGCACGATCACCGCACTGCGCTCTGAGCATGACAAGCTTGCCGATCTCGTCCGCACCCTGACCGATGACCAGCTGGCCACCACGAGTGGCGCTGCGGAATGGACTGTCGCCCAGGTCCTTTCCCACCTCGGTAGCGGTGCGGAGATCGGCCGCGCGCCGATTGCCCGGGCGGCCGGAGAGACCGTGCCGGCCGAGGACAACCAGACGATCTGGGCCCGGTGGGACGCGTCCGCGCCGCGAGCGCAGGCCGAGGGCTTCCTGGAGTACAACGGCCGTTGGATCGACACAGTCGAGGCGCTCACACCCGAGCAGCGCTCGTCGCTGACCGTCGATCTCGGCTTCCTGCCGGAGCCGGTTCCGCTGGTGACCGCCCTGGGCATGCGACTCAACGAGGTGGCCAACCACTCTTGGGACGTGCGCGTGGCCTTCGACGCCCACGCCGGAGTGGACACGGACTCGGCCGCGGTGCTCGTCGACCTGCTGACCGGGCCCGTGAGCTTCATGCTGGGTTTCCTCGCGAAGCCAGCCGAACTCGCCGGCCCGGTGTCCATCGCGATCCCAGGCGCCGGTCTGGTGATCGACGACGCGGTCACCGTGGTCGGCCACCTGGAATCACCCTCCGCGACGTTCAACGGGCCGCCAGAGGCGTTCGTCCGGCTGATCAACGGCCGTCTCAAGGCCCCTTACGACAACGGCGTCACCATCGACGGCAACATCACGCTCGACGACCTGCGTCGCGTTTTCCCCGGCTTCTAACGGAATCATCCCTCGTCGATGTGGTTGTCGACGGTGGGCGGGAAGCTGTAGGCCGATGCCGACTTGGTGTCGAGGTGCAGATCGCCTGGGTGCGTGTGTGGTCCGTGTGGCGCTGGCTTATAGCGTGCCGGGCCCACACCGAGATCACCCTTCCAGGAGCCGAACGATGTCCACAGAGGACCTGCGTGCCGCGATCCAGCTGGTCGCCGAGGTCAACGAGATCGAGGTCGGCGGGATCAGCGAACCGGACATGAGCTGGTTCGAGGAGCTGGTGGCCTCCGGCGGCTCTCTGGACAGACAGCAGGCGGGAGACAAGAAGGAGACTCCGCTGATCCGAGCCGTACACGGAAGCTCCCCTGGCGGTGGCCGGCCCGGTGTGGTGAAGGTGCTGCTCGAGGCCGGCGCCAGCGTCCACGCGACTGACTGGTTCAACAACACCCCGCTGCATCACGCGGCCTTTCATCTTCAGGTGGCCAGCGTGGAACACCTGCTGCGGGCCGGCGCGGAGGTGGACGCGCTCAACGACTTCCAGTCGACCCCGCTCAACGACATGTGCGCGCAGCACGAATTGAGTCCAAACGTCTGGGACCTTTCCTCACCCCGGTTCGCCGAGATCGCGCGGCTGCTGATCGAGGCGGGCACCGACCTCGGCTCGAAGGACAAGAACGACTTCACCCCGCTGCACAACGTGTGCGCCCGCAACGGTTCTTCGCTGGCCCGCCTGCTCATCGAGTCCGGCGCGAACATCAACATCCCGAACCGCGAGGGCTACACACCCCTGCACGCTGCCTGTGACCGCGAGCAAGCCAGCGCGATCACCGTCCTGCTGCAGTCCGGCGCCGACCCGAACCTCCGCGACAACTACGGTATGTCCGCTCTGCACGGCACGGCGGCTACCGGCGCACGCAGCATTGTCACCGCCCTGCTCGACGCCGGGGCCGACCCTGCCCTTGTCATCAACGGCAGTGGCTGGAACAAAAGCAAACCGGGAATGACCGCCGCTGACGTGGCCTTCGCCCACAGACACGTCGAACTCGCCCTTCAGCTGGCCAAGGCTGTACCGCAGGATCCTGGCACCTGCACCGCGGCCATCGTGCTCGCCGACTGCTACGGAGAC
>CBIMJO010000924.1:0-4735 GCA_966244135.1 uncultured Actinocrispum sp.
CGTACTCGTCGATGTCCTCGGGCGGGTCGGACTCGCGAATGGCCTCGTGCCAACGGCGGCAGAACGCGGCCACGTCAGCGGGAGTCATGGGTTGCAGGTACAGCGAACGGAAGCCGGTGAGCCACGCGGGTTCGGCGGCACTGGGGCGTGAAGTCACCACGACCCGGATCCGCGGGAACGCCAACAGCAGCTCCGACAACCATTTCCGGACGCGCGGACGTCGTTCCGCCCGGAGCTCGTCCACGCCGTCGACGAGGAGCAGCGCCCGGCCGGAGGCGAACTGGCGGTGCGCCCAGCCTTCGGGCGCCAGCCCGGCCAGCGGGGCGGCGTTGGTGGCGACCAAGTCCTGTGGCTGGGGCAGATCGCCGTCGGGGTAGCTGCGCAGCCGCACGAGGAAGGGAACCGAGCCGTTCCAGTCGGCCAGCGAACCGGTGAACGCGCCCCGGGCGGCGTTGACGGCAAGCCATTGCAGCAACGTCGTTTTGCCCGAACCGGCCTGGCCGCGCAGCAACGTCCGCGGGCTGCCCTCCAGCGCGTGCTCGATCCGGAGGTCCTGCGCCTCGCCGGACACTGACAGGCTCAGATACGCGACCGTGACGGAGATCTGGGGTGTGTAGCGGCGGATGTCGACGCCGAAGAGTTCCAGGCGGTCCAGGGTGTTGCTGATGAAGGCCTGGTACCGCCCGGTGAACCCGGCGTCGTGGCCGGTGCCGCGCGGGGCGTCCAGCGAGGTCCTCGGCAGGCGTTCCAGAACGGTCTCGATTCTGGACAACCGGCCCAGCATCTCGGTCAACGCCCGGGGCTGGAACGTGGGGAGGTTCTGCACGACGTTGACCAGGACGACACAGGTTTCGTCCAGAACGGCGTTGGAGAGCGCCGAACCGGGCTCGCTGAGGCCGGCGCGGCCCACCGGGACGAGCTTTCGGACCTCGCGGGCGAGCCGGACCGGGTCCATGTCCGTGCCGAGCATCAGGGTGTCGGTCAGGTCGGCGTCCTCCAGGGCGTCGACGACCGCTTGGAGCGCGGCTTCGCGTTCGTTGTCCGGGAGGGTGAACTCCCCTTCGAGCAACGGGGTCAGCCGGCGGGCAACCTGATCGCCGATGTCCTCAAGTTGCCGCGCCAGCTTCCGCCGGGCGAACTGGTCGGGCAGACCCGTCGCCAGCAGGTCGGTGAGCTGCGATTTCTGTTCCCCCGCCGACTTGCGGTGGCGGAGCCAGGCCTTGGTGGCATGGGTCGCGACTTGCCGTCCTACTGTGAGCGCGAGGGTCTCCAGCACCCGCTGATGTTAAATCAGGTTCCCCACTTGCGGACGGCGGCGTAGTAGAGCTCCGCCGTTCCCTTGCAGATGAAGTTGCCGCCGCAGATCGAGTACATGTCGGCCTTGAATTTGTTGTCGATCCGCAGTTTCTTGTCGGCGTTCCAGCGGCCTTGTTTCTTGTTGTTGCGGTAGCCGAAGTCGTGCCGGTGGCAGGCCGGCACGAAGTTGAACCCGAGCGGTTTGTCCGGCGACCAGCTGCAGGCGTCGGACGACCAGTCGAGCTGGTCGGCGTAGGGACGGGAGTTGCGGATGGACTCGAACTGGGACAACGACTTGTTGAACGAGTAGTCATCGGTCGTGGCGGCCAGCTGTGCTGGGCTGAGCGCCGCGTGTGCGGTGCCGGCGACCATCACCATGGTGGTGACGGTGGCCGCCGCCGCGGTGGACACGCGCTTGAGCAGGTTGGGCACGTGACTCTCCTTTATGGACCCTCCAGTAGAGCCACAGCGTGCGCGCCGGTCAGCTCGCCGCGCTACCCCCATTCGGGTTGTCCAAACCCAGCTCCGCCAGGATTTCGCCGGTGTGTTGGCCGAGTGTCGGGCAGTGTTCACGGATCGTGGCGGGCGTCGCGGAGAAGCGCACTGGGAAACCCACCTGACGGTAGGCACCTTCGGTAGGATGATCCGCCACGGTCAGCATCGGCTCGAAATAAGGGTCCTTGGCCGCGTCCTCCAATTCGAGCACTGGCGCGAACGGAATACTGCGCGCGCCGCAGATCTCCTGCCATTCCTCGGTCGTGTACATCGGCGCGAATTGTTCGACCAGCGCGTAGAGCGCGGAGAAATTGTTCGCGCGCTGGCCGGGGTCCTGGAAACGCTGGTCCGCGACGAGATCCGGCTCGCCGACGGCCTCGAAGAAGGCGGCGATGTTCCTGTCGGTGTACGGCAGGATGCAGGCCCAACCGTCCTTTGTGCGCACGGCGCGGTGCGGCTCGGCCATCGACCGGTTGAACCCGGTGGCGCCCATCGGCGGCTCGAAGGTGTGCCCGCTGAGGTGCTCGACGAGGTTGAACGCCAGCAGGGTGTCCGTCATCGGGACCTCGACCTGTTGTCCCGCACCGGTTGCGCGCTGGTGTACCAACGCGGCGAGTACAGCGTACGTGATGGTCAGCGCGCACACCTTGTCGGCCAGGATCGAGGGCGCGTAGTTCGGCTGCCCGGTCGCGCGCCGCATCAGGTCGACGAACCCGGACGAGGCCTGCACGATCTCGTCGTACGCGGCGAGCCCGGCGCGGTCGGAGTCGGTGCGGAACCCCTGGGCGTTGCAGTAGATCAGTTTCGGGTTCGCTGTGGACAGTCGCTCGTAGTCCAAACCCAAGCGCGCCAACGCTCCCGGCCGCATGTTGGTCAACAGGATGTCCGTTGTGGACACCAGTTTCACCAGCGCGGTCTGGCCCTCTGGCGACTTCAGGTCGAGCACGATGCCGCGTTTGTTGCGGTTGACGTTCAGCGCGAGCTGGCCCATCCCGGCGTGCCGCTGCGGGTGGGTGATCCGGGTGAGGTCGCCGGCGGGAGGCTCCACTTTGATCACATCGGCGCCCATGTCGCCGAGCAGCTGGGCGGCATACGGGCCCATCACAACGGAAGCGAGGTCGATGACCCGGACACCCGCGAGCGGGCCGGACGGTGCGGTACTGGTCACGTGAAGTGAGTTTATGACCAGCGCACTCGCCGAAACGGCCTTGTCTGAGGGACAATCGCGGGGAGGTGCTTGCTTCAGACGGCCGACGAAGGGCGAAGTGCATGCTCACCTGGCGGAAAAGCAGCTACAGCAGGGGCCAGGGGGACTGTGTCGAGGTCGCCTGGATGGAAGGCGTCCACACCGAGGAACTGGAAGTGGCCGTCGACAGCTGTTTCCCGCAGAGCGACCTGATCGACTGCTTCGAGCTCGACTGGACCAGCAGCAGCTTCAGCCAGGGCGAGGGCGGCCACCGCATCGAGATCGCCTGCGGGCCCACGTCTCCCTCCCGTCCCACGGTTCTCATCCGTGACTCCAAGAACCCCGATGGGCCGTACCTGTCCATCACCCATTGGCGGTCTTTCCTGGCCTACGCGCGATGTCTCTGATCCAGGCCGAGTCGGAGACCGGGTGGTGGGAGTTCAGCTCCCGGCCGCCCGCGGCCGGACTGCGCTCGGTGGTCCGGCGGTATACCGGATACCGGGAGCACTCCTCGGTTCCGTTGCGGCGCAGGGAGATCCCGACCGGCGACGTGCACCTGATCATGAGCTTCGGGCCGCGGCTGCGCGTCGACGGCCTGCGCGAGCTGGTTTCTTTCGTTGCCACGGTGGGGGATTCGTGGGCCGATACGGAGTACGTCGGCGAGCAGTACGGCCTGCAGGTGACGTTCACTCCTTTGGGTGCTAGCCGGCTGCTGGGGGTGCCGCTCGACGAGCTGGGGACGTCCGTCGTCGAGCTCACCGATCTGCTCGGGCCGCCGGGCGCGTTGCTCATCGAGCAGCTCGCGGATCTGCCGGACTGGCCGCGGCGGTTCGCCTTGCTGGACACCGTTCTGCCGTTGTGGCTGGCCGAGGGGAAGGAACCCTCCCCGCTCGCCGCCTACGCCTGGCAGCAGTTGGTGGCCACTCAGGGGCGGGCGTCCGTCACCTCTTTGGTCGAAGATCTTGGCTGCAGCCGGCGGCATCTGCTGACCCAGTTCCGCACTCATGTCGGGCTGGCGCCGAAGGCCTACGCGCGGGTGCTGCGCTGCCGCAACGCGATCCGGCTGCTGCAGGCGGGGGACTGGTCCATCGCGCGGATCGCCCAGGAGTGCGGGTACTTCGACCAGTCGCACCTCAACCGGGACTTCCGGCTGATCACCGGGGTCGCCCCGGCGCGCTTCCCATTTTTCCAAGCCGGGGTGGTGGACGAGGCCTAGCGTCGACGCATGATCTTTCCCGCTTTGCGTTACCGCGACGCCGTCAAGGCCATCGACTGGCTCGTCGAGGCCTTCGGCTTTGAAAAGCACGCCGTGCACCTCACCGACGAGGGCACCGTCGCCCACGCCGAACTCCGGTTCGGCAAGGGCGGCGTCATGATCAACTCCGCGGACCGGCCGCTGCCCGCGGTGCCGGACGACTTCAAGGGCACGTTCTGCACGCTCTACCTCGTGGTGTCCGATGTGGACGCCCACCACGCGCGGGCCCAGGCGGCGGGCGCCGAGGTCACGCCGCTGGTCGACCAGGACTACGGCTCGCGCGAGTACTCCGCCCGCGACCTCGAGGGCAACCACTGGCACTTCGGCACGTACGCGCCCGAGAACTGGTGATTTCCCAGAGTGTGATCCAGGTCATTCCAGCCGGTCGTCCGGGCGTGTCGTCGGCCTACGGTCGTGGGCCACGACGTACCCCGCCGATGTGTCCCGGCGGGCGCCCGAACGCCGGCCGGCCCGGGGATCACCCTGCCATCCCTGGCCCGGCC
>CBIMJO010000925.1:0-4734 GCA_966244135.1 uncultured Actinocrispum sp.
AGCCACGGCTCAGACCGGGGCTACCGCTGTGACCACGGCAACGCTTGACGGTGGCTGGCAAACCCGTATCGTGAGATGACAACTCACTATATGAGTTTGAGGAGCTGGTGATGGGTCCTTTGGACGGGGTGCGGGTGCTGGAGCTGGGCAATTTCATCGCCGCGCCCACCGCGGGCCGGCTGCTGGCGGACTTCGGCGCCGAGGTGGTGAAGGTCGAACGCCCGGGCACCGGCGACGAGCTGCGCCGCTGGCGCCTGCATGACGGTGATACCTCGCTGCTGTTCCGAACCCTTGGCCGGAACAAGAAATCGATGACCCTGGACCTGCGGCACGAGCAAGGCCGCCGGATCGCCCTGCAGCTGGCCGCCCGCAGCGATGTCGTGCTGGAGAACTTCCGCCCGGGCACGCTGGAGAAATGGGGCCTGGGCCCGGACGAGCTGCGCTCGGTCAACCCGGACCTGGTGGTCGTCCGGGTCTCCGGCTACGGCCAGACCGGGCCGTACCGCGACCGGCCCGGCTTCGGCGGCGTGGCCGAGGCGGTCGGCGGGCTGCGGGCGCTGACCGGGTATCCCGGGCAGCCACCGACCCGCGTGGGCATCAGCCTCGCCGACTCCGTCGCCGGTCTGTACGCCGTGATCGGGGCGCTGCTCGGGCTGCTGCGGCGCGGCGGTGAGGTCGTCGATGTGGCGCTGTACGAGGCCGTTTACTCGTTGATGGAGTCGCTCGTGCCGGACTTCGAGGCATTCGATGTGCGCCGCGAACCGGCCGGAGCGGGGTTGCCCGGGGTGGCGCCGTCGAACACGTACCGGTGTTCGGATGGGCGGTACATCGTGGTCAGCGGCAACGGAAACGCGATCTTCCAACGGCTCATGCGCACCATCGGCCGACCGGACCTGGCTGACGATCCGCGCCTGGCGGACAACGCCGGCCGGGTGCGGCACAGCGGCGAACTCGACGATGCCATTGGCGCGTGGGCATCTTCGCGCACCCAGGACGCCGCCGCGCTGGAGCTGGACGCCGCTTCGGTGCCCAACGGCCCGATCCTGACCGCCGAGGACATCACCAAGGACCCGCACTACGCGGCCCGGGGCATGCTCGACCGGCACCCGGTCCGGATCGGCGACCGGGTCGCGCAGGTGGCGTTTCCCGGTGTGGTGCCACGGCTTTCCGAGCATCCCGGCGAGGTCCGCAGTCTCGGCCCGGAGCTGGGCGAGCACACCGACAGCGTGCTCGAGGACCTGCGGATCGGCGCCGAGGACCGTGTCTGGCTGCGTTCGCAAGGGGTGATCTGAGATGAGCGACCAGGTGCTGATCACCGAAGTCGTGCTGCGGGACGGGTTCCAGGACGAGCCGCTGGTGGTGCCTACCCGCGAGAAGCTCCGGCTGGCCCGGGCCCTGGTCGACGCGGGCCTGACCTCCCTGGAGGTCGGCTCGTTCGTCGCGCCCGGCAAGGTCCCGCAGATGGCCGACACCGACGAGCTGGTGTCCACTTTGGAACCAGGCACCCCGGCGACCTTGCACACATTGGTGTTCAACGAACGCGGCGCCCAGCGCGCGATCGCGGCCGGGGCTCGGTCGGTGCGTTTCGTCGTGTCCGCCAGCGAAGGCCACAGCGTCGCGAACGCGGGAGTCGGCACCGACGCGGCCCTGGACCGGGTGGCAGCAGCGGCTTCGCTGCTGACCTCGGCCGGAGTTGCCTTGGAGGCCTGCATAGCGACGGCGTTCGTGTGCCCGTTCGACGGCGACACCGATCCGGGCCGGGTAGCGGTGATCGCCTCACGGCTGATCCGGCTGGGTGCCCGCGTGATCCACCTGGCGGACACCATCGGCGCCGCCACCCCCAGCCAGATCCGCCGTACCTTCAAGGCGGTCCAGGGCCTCGACCGGCCGGTGGGCTTGCACGCCCACAACACCTACGGGCTCGCGGCCGCCAACGTCTGGGAGGCCTTGAACCTGGGCGTCCGCCGGTTCGACAGCTCACTCGGCGGGATCGGCGGTTGCCCGTTCGCTCCCGGCGCGGCAGGCAATGTCGGCACCGACGACCTGGTCAACCTGTTGCACCGCGAAGGCCTGGCGACCGGGATCGATGTGGCCAAGCTGGCCGGGATTCGCACCCAGGTGGGGATAACGGTCGGGCACCGCTTGGAATCCGCCCTGTCCGCGATTCCAGCGGTGCCCGCCGTCCTTCGGTGATACTCCGCTACAGCGGAGGAATACGGGAGCCGTACTTCTCGAAGTAGCGCGCGTTGGCCTCGTCACCGCCGGGAACGTTGGAGCTGCGCCACAACGGCACCTCGGCCCCGGTCTCGGCGGCCTTGTCCACCAGCCGGGCCAGCACCTGGTTCCAGAGGAAGGCGTTGGCCACAGTGGACAGTGCGGCGGTGATCGGCTCGGCCGCCGGGTAGCTCGAATCGCCCGGCGCCACAAGGGTGTCCAGCACGATGGTGGCATTCTCGGCGAGGGTGCTGTCCGCGCGGCGCGGGGCGACGGCGTTGGCGGGGCTGGAGGTCACCGCAACGACCGGGATGCTGTTCTCGCGGGCGGTGACGGCCAGCTCGACCGGGTAGGGGTTCACCCCGGAGGTGGAGAACACCACGAGCACGTCGTGGCCGCTCAGCCCGACCTTGCCGAACACCTCGGCGGCCAGCCCGCTCAGCCGCTCGGCGCTGGTGGAGGCCTTGGCGCCGTGCAGCGGGAAGATGTCCGGGTGGTACAGCGGGTACACGCAGGCCAGGCCGCCCGCGCGGTAGAAGGTCTCGGCGACGGCCGCGAGGGAGTGCCCGGCGCCCGCGGTGAGCACCAGGCCACCGGCCCGGATGCTGCCCAGGAACAGCTCCGCCACGTCCTCGATCGCCGGGGCGTTGTGCTGTTCCACCTTGGTCAGGTGGGCGCGGACCAGGTCTCCGTACTCGGATGTGGTCACGGCTTCGGCCGTCATGCTGGTGGTACCTCCATCGTCGGATCCCGCAATGGTCTATACCACTGCGCGGAACCCCGTCAAGAGGGCGGCAGGTCCCCGGGCGTGTCGACGTCCCGCCCGTCGGAAACATCCTCACAACCAACGATCTCCGGCCGGTTGCGGCGGAGGTACTCCCGGGCGCCGGCGTCCCCGGTCGCCAGTTCGTACGCGCCCGCCCAGTGCTCCCGGCCGAGCAGCACCGGATGACCCGGTTCACCGTTGTATCCCGCGCGCAGCAACGCTTTCGGTGTCGCTAGCGCGGCCAGCCGCCGGACCGCCTCGGCGGTGACACCCGGTGTGTCGACCGGGAGCACGATCACCGCGTCGACCTCCGGCAGCGCCTTGAGGCCGACGCGCAACGACGAACCCATCCCTGTAGCCCAATCGGGGTTGTCCACCGCGTTGAGGTCCGGAAGCTGCTCGTGGACCTCCTCGGCGCCCGCGCCCAGGACGGCGAGCACCGGTTCGCACCCGCCGTCGATCAGGACCTGAACCGCCCGCTCGACGAACAGCTTTCCCTGATAGCGCACGAGGGCCTTGGGCATGCCGTACCGGCGGCCGGCCCCGGCCGCCAGCACCAGCCCGGCGACGTCAGGCATGCGCCGACAGGTGTTCCAGCAGCAACCGGGACAGGCCCTCGTCGGCCTGCTCGGGCAGCCAGTGCGAGATGTCCTCGAACATCTCGAACCGGTACGGCCCCTCGACCCACTCGCCGGTGCTCAGCGCCGCCGTCGACCCGAACGCCGCGTCCTCGGTGCCCCAGACGTACAGCGTCGGCACCTTCACCTTGTCGGTGTGCCCGCTGAACTTGATGCCCCGGTACCAGTTCAGCGCGGCCACCATGGCACCCGGCTCGGACAGCCGTTCCACGTACTCCCGCACGTGCCCGGGCGGCACGACGCCCTCGAACAGGGCCTTCAGCGAGCTCGCGTTGTTGGCCAGGAGCTGCTTCTCGGCGGTGCGGACGTTCTGCAGGTTCGGGATGTACGACGAACGCAGCTGCTGGTCCTCGTCGGTGCGTACAGCGCGCGCGTAGGCACCTGGGTGCGGCGTCGACACGACGGTGAGGGTCCGCAGTCTGTCGGGGTTCTCGGCGGCCACGTGCCAGGCGACGCTGCCGCCCCAGTCGTGGCCGACCAGGTCGAACCGGCTCCAGCCCAGCTCGCCGGCCATCGCCAGGGCGTCCCCGGCGATCTCCTCGATGGAGTAGTCCTCCGGCCGCTCGGGGCGTACGCCGGGGGAGTAGCCGCGCTGGTCCGGCGCGACCGCCCGGTAGCCCGCGGCGGACAGTGTGGCCAGCTGGTGTTCCCACTCGGTGGACGCTTCCGGGAACCCGTGCAGCAGCAGGACCGGCCTGCCGTCGTCCGGGCCCGCGGCCAGTGCGTCGAACCGGCCCTGAGGTGTGCTGATCCCGATGTGCTCGATCACGCGGCTAGTCTCGCAAACGTGGGTCGACCTCATTTGCGCCAGTTCTCCTCGTCGCGTCCCCAGGCCGCTGTGCTGGTACTGCACGGTGGGCGTGAGCACGGCACGAGCTCCGTTCCGCCGTTGTCGCTGGCGTATGCGCGGATGATCCCGTTCGCCCGTGACCTCGCGCGGCAGCCGTCACTGGCGGTGTTCCAGCTGCGCTACCGGGTGCGCGGGTGGAACGCGCCCACGTTGGACCCCGTTGTGGACGCTCGGTGGGCGCTGGACGCCATCCGGCAGCAGCACCCCGACCTGCCTGTGGGGCTCGTCGGGCACTCCATGGGTGGGCGCGTCGCGTTCCGTGTGGC
>CBIMJO010000926.1:0-4733 GCA_966244135.1 uncultured Actinocrispum sp.
GACCGTAGCTGGCCAGCAGCGCCAACGCCTCGACCGGATCGCCCAAGGTGGTCCCGGTGCCGTGCGCCTCGACGACGTCGATGTCCGAAGGGGACAGACGCGCCGACGCCAGTGCCTGGCGGATCACTCGTTGCTGGGCAGGGCCATTCGGCGCAGTCAGGCCGTTCGAGGCGCCGTCCTGGTTCATCGCGGAACCCCGGACGATCGCGAGCACGGGGTGGCCGTTGCGGCGAGAGGCGTTCCAGCAGAACGACACCGGCGCCCTCGGCCCAACCGGTTCCGTTCGCCGCGCCGGCGAAGGACTTGCACCGGCCGTCTGGTGCGAGACCGCGCTGTTCGCTGAAGTAGATCAGGTTGTCCGGGGTCGCCATCACGGTGACGCCACCGGCCAACGCGAGGTCACACTCGCCGCCTCGCAACGCCTGTGCGGCCAGGTGAAGAGCGACCAAAGAGGACGAACACGCGGTGTCCACGGTGACCGCCGGGCCTTCGAGGCCGAGCGTGTAGGAGACCCGGCCGGAGACCACGCTTCCTGCCGTTCCGCCGCCGTAATCGTGGTACATCACGCCCGCGAACACCCCGGTTGGGCTGCCGCGTAACGAGCCCGGGTCGATCCCCGCGCGTTCCACGGCCTCCCAGGAGATCTCCAGCAGCAGCCGCTGCTGGGGATCCATCTCGGTGGCCTCCCGGGGACTGATCCCGAAGAAGTCCGCGTCGAAATCCCCTGCGCCGTCCAGGAACCCACCGATGTTGGTGGCGGTCTTGCCCGACGTGTACAGGTCCTCCGGCCAGCCTCGATCGGCAGGCAGGGTGGACATCACATCCCGGCCTTCGGCGACCATCCGCCAGAGGTCCGCCGGCGAACCGACCCCGCCGGGGTAACGGCAGCTCATCGCCACGATCGCGATCGGATCGTCGCTCGTGCCAGCGGACTTGCGTGCCTGCTGGCCGTCGCAGGCTCCGGCGATGTAGTCGGCGAGGTCACCGACGGTCGGATAGTCGTACGGCAGCGTGGTCGACAGCCGCAGACCCGTGGCCGCGCCCAGCTGGTTACGCAGCTCGATCGCCGCCAGGGAGTCGAAACCTAACTGTTCGAACGATTTGTCCGAGTCGATGACGGCGGCATCGGGGTATCCGAGCACCCCGGCAACCGTTTCCCTGACCACATCAAGGATGTCGTCATCGGTGAGGTCCGCGTTGCGGGCCTGCCGGATCGGCGGCCGTATCTCGTCAACTCGCGCCGGGACGACCGTGCCGGCGTCGACCGTCATGGCCGCGTCGAACAGCCGCACGCCTTGCTCAGCGGTGAAGCCGCCGGAGCCCATGCCGACGGCCCACCGGCCGAATGCCAGCGAGAGGGCCGGAAGCCCGTCGGCACGCCGCTTCGCGGCCAGGGCATCGAGGAACGCGTTGGCTGCCGCGTAGTTGCCCTGCCCGGCGGAGCCGAGCACCCCGGCCACCGACGAGATCAGCACGAACTTCGACACCTCGCCGGCCAGTTCGTGCAGATGCCAGGCGCCATCGGCCTTGGGCGCGAACGTGGTGCCGATCCGGTCCGCGGTCAGCGAGGGGATTGTGCCGTCGTCGATCACCCCGGCCGCGTGGATGATCGCGGTGACCGGGCGAGTCGCCAGAAGATCTGCGAGCGCCTCGCGGTCCGACACATCGCAGGCCACGACCTCGGCACCGGGAAGATCGACTTCGCGGGGTGTGCGGCTGGCCAATATCAGCTTGCGAATCCCGTGTTCGGCCACGAGATGGCGGCCGATCGCCAGTCCCACTCCGGTCGTCCCACCGGTGATCAACACCGTGTCGCCGGGGCTCCAGACCGTCGTTTCCCCGGCGGCGACCCGTTCCAGCCGCGGAACGAGCACCTCACCGGCGCGGATCATCAACTCCGGTTCGCCGGACGCGACCGCTCCGGCCAAAGCCACGCTGCCGTCGGTGTTCACCAGCACGAACCTGCCGGGATTCTCTGCCTGCGCCGAACGGACCAGTCCGCGCACCGGAGCGTGCCGGAGATCATCTTTGGTGACGATTACGAGCCTTGACCGCCGGTCTTCCCGGAGCCAGTCCTGGAGTTCGTTCAGCACCTGCTCGGTCGCCACCCGCGCACCCGCGAGGACGTCGCCATCCGTCGAGCACTCGAAGACGGCGTCCATGAGTTCCGCGTCCTCGATGGGGATCGTTCGCCACACCGTCTGGAACAACGGGCCGGTCACGGGTTGGCCCGCGGGGAGCGGCCGGGTGACCAGGGAGTCGATGGACAGCACCGGACGGCCGATGGCGTCGGTCAGAGTCAGGCCGTTCGGACCAATGCGGACTCTTGCCATCGTTGATCCCTTGGCGTGCAGGGACACTCCCTTCCACACGAAGGGGACGGCCACCTCCGCCGCGTCCACCATGGACACGTGCATGGCGGCATCGAGCAGCGCGGGGTGGATGCCGTACCGCTCGGCGTCCATCCGGTCCGGCACCTCGACCTCGGCGAACAACTCGTCCCCGCGCTGCCAAGCCGCCCGCAGGCCTTGGAACATCGGGCCGTAGGTGAGGCCTTTCGCGGCCAGCGCGGGGTAAACCTCGGCGATATCGATGGGTGCAGCGTCCGGTGGCCATTCCCGCAGGTCATTCCCTGTGGTGGCGGTGGGTGTGAGCGTCGCCTCGGCGTGCAGAGTCCAGTCTCCGTTGGCCTTGGCGAACACCCGGACCGCTCGCCGGTCCAGATGCGGAGCGTCGACGACGACCTGCACCGGTCCGTCGGTCATCGGCGCACGCAGGGTCAGTTCCTCAATGGCTGGGCAACCGACCTGCATGCCCGCGCAGAGCACCATTTCGACAACGGCGTTACCAGGCACGACAATCCGCCCGGCCACCTCGTGATCCGCTAGCCACGGCTGCTTCTCCGGGGAGAGCTCGCCGTTCAGCACGACCGACGAATCGCCCACTGGCGTGGCCGTCGTGAGAATCGGATGGTCGACCGCCATGTGCTCAGGGCCGATGACCGCGTCCGTAGGAGGGAGCGTCCAGTATCGCTTCCGCTGGAACGGATACGTCGGCAGGTCGACCCGCCGCGCCACGGTTCCGGCGAAGTAGGCCGCCCAGTTGACGTCCATCCCGGCGACGAACAACCGGCTGACCGCGGTCAGCAACGTCATCGGCTCGGACTGGCTTCTGCGCAACCCGCAGGCGTGTACGGCGTACTCGACCGACTGCTGGGCGAGGTCTGTCAGATCGCCGGTCTGGCCGAGTTCGAGGAATCGCGAGACACCCTGCGAAGCCAGGTATTCGATGGCGTCCGTCAAGCGGTCGGAAGGTTTGGTCCAATAGCCGGGGTCGTCGATGTCCGCGGCCGCACCGGTCACAGTGGACACGATCGGGATCCTCGACGCGGCGAAGTTCAGCGTGGCCGCGATCTCCCGGTCTACGACCAACGCGCAAGCGTCCTCAAGGGACAGCACACCGGCGGCATGGGCGGCCGCCACCTCACCATCCCGGTGCCCGGCCACGTAGTCGGGTTTGATGCCCCACGAGTCCAGGAGCCGGAACAGCGCCACCTCGACCGCGAACAACTCGCTCACGTCGGGATAGCGCATGACCTCGTCATATGCCTGAGCGAAAACCGGGTAGCCGTCGTAAAGTTCCTGGCCGATTCCCGCATGAGAACGGCTGCCGAACAGAAACGCTGTCAGGCCGTGGATCCGGCCGTTCCCCACGATGAGGCCCGGGGCCCGTTCGGCGCGTCCCAGTTCGGTCAGCCCATACTCCAGGTCTTCTACTGCCGATCCGAGCACGACGGCCCGATGCGCGAACCGGGCGCGGCCGGACGCCAGCGAGTACCCGAGGTCGACGGGTTCAGTGTCCAAGTAGGACAACAATCGAGTGGCCTGGGCCCGGACGGCCTCCGGGGTCTTCCCGCACACCAGCAAAGGCACGACCGGCACGGACAGCCCTCGAGGTGCTGCTGCGACGACGGGCGCCTGCTCGATGATCACGTGGGCGTTGGTCCCGCTCAGCCCGAACGAGGACACCCCGGCCCGGCGGCACGGCCGGTCCCACGGCACGGCCTCGGTCAGCAGCCGCAGGCTGGTCCAGTCCATCTTGGAGCTGGGTGAGTCCGCGTGCAGGGTCTTGGGCAGGATGCCGTGCCGGATGGCCTGGACCGTCTTGATGATCCCGGCCATCCCGGCGGCTGCCTGGGTGTGGCCGATATTGGACTTGACCGAGCCCAGCCAGAGCGGGTGTTCCCGGCCACGGCCGTAGATTTCCTGCAACGCCTGGGCTTCGATCGGGTCGCCGAGGGGCGTGCCGGTGCCGTGGGCTTCGATGACATCGATGTCCGCGGCGGACAGCTTGGCGTTCTCCAGGGCCATCCGGATCACTTGCTGCTGGGCTGGGCCGTTCGGGGTCATCAGCCCGCTGGAGGCGCCGTCCTGGTTGATCGCCGAGCCGCGGATCACCGCCAGCACCGGGTGTCCGCGGAACAGGGCGTCGGAAAGCCGTTCGACGAGCAGGACTCCCACGCCCTCGGACCAGCCGGTGCCGTCGGCCGAGGCGGAGAACGACTTGCACCGGCCGTCCGGCGAGAGCCCGCGCTGCTCACCGAAGTCGATCAGCATCTGCGGAGTCGCCATCACGGCCACCCCAGCGGCCAGGGCCATCGAGCATTCACCGCGACGCAGCGCCTGGCACGCCAGATGCAGAGCGACCAAAGAGGACGAACACGCGGTGTCGAC
>CBIMJO010000927.1:0-4732 GCA_966244135.1 uncultured Actinocrispum sp.
ATCGCACCACTTCGGACACGGCGTCCAAGAACAGCTCCACGGGCAGCTCCGGCATCATCAGCCGCCGCGCCGACGCCTGGAACCGGCGGGCGTGCGCGTCCGGACGGAACGCGGCGACACCCCCACCGGTGAGCCGGAACGCCTTCAGACCCTCGAAAATGCTCTGGCCGTAGTGCAACGCCAGCGTGGCCGGGCTCAGCTCCAGCGGCCCGTACGGCAGCAGCCTGCCGTCGTGCCACCCTCTCGATTCCGTCCAGCGCAACGACACCATGTGCTCGGTCAACGCGGCACCGAATGAGGTGTCCGCAAGCCGTTGGGCCCGCTCCGCATCGGACATCCTGGGCGACCGCGGCTCGGCCTTGAACATTGTCTCCGTGTCACCAGGAATGGTCATACTCATCGGTACTCTCCAGCGGATCGGAATCAGTGGATGGCGCGCGACTCTGCGCTTAAAGCGTGCTCATTTGTGTGCGATGAACAGGCGGCCGGTCGGGAATCCGAGCTCGACGATGTCGACGCGACCGAATCCGGCGTCGAGCAGCTTGTGCTCCCATTCACCCTCGCTCAGCAACCTGCGCTTCATGAACTGCTTGTGGTAGTAGCTCACGATCGAGCTGAATCGGCGTTCGCGCGGGTTGCGGACGTAGGGGACGGCTTCGGTGATCGCCATGATGCCGCCGTCGCTCAGCGAGTCACGGCAGTTCGCCAGCACCGCGTCGGCGACATCCTCCTCCTCCGGCATCATGTCGTGGAAGACGAATCCGGCGTGAATGACGTCGGCGCCCTTGACGGGTGAGGGGTCGGTCGCCACTGACTGGATCGATCGTTCCAGCACAGCGAGACGGTCCGAGACACCCGCCTGCTTGGCCGCGTGCTCGGCCGTCTGGCACGCCCCGGGATCCAGGTCGAGGCCCACCGCGGTCGCGCCGGGGAACTCGGTCAGCAGCTCGATGAGAAGGCGGCAGGTGCCTGCGCCCAGGTCGCTCACCCGTTGCGGCTTCACCGCGGCGATGGCCTCGAACGCGGCCGGATAGAACGCCAGCGAACCCATCCACTGCGAACTGACCGCGACCTGTGTGCCGTCGCGCTGGTACAGCTGGCCGGTGCCGGCCGGGGCACTGAGGAACTCGCGGGCGTTCTCGATGAACGGCCGGTTGGCGTTCATCGTCCAGGAGACATAGCCCGCCTGGTGCTGAATGATCGAGAAGTCCGCGACGGCACGGAATACGTCACGGTCGCCCGTCAGCGGTTCGATGATCGCGGCGGATTCCAGTGCCTCGACATAGTTCGCGACGCCCGCCGGCGGGAGCTGCCCGGCCTCAGCCAGCGTGGCGACGCTGAACTGCTCGCCGGACCCGATCACGTCGAGCAGACCCAGCCGGTCACCGATCTCCAGCAACGCCGCTGCGGCGGCGATATCGGGAGCGGAGCCGCTGGCCTCGATCTCGTGGGAAAGCTGGCGTTGAGGACTACTGGCGATTGTCATGATTCACAGGCCTTTCGCATGAAATTGGACAGCATGACTGCGAATGTGAGATGAATGCTCGACCCCGGGCGGCGCGTCACGCCTCAATGGGTACCTTTCCCAGGAAGGACTTTAGGCGGCGTAGCCGGAGACGTCCAGTGCCACTTGAAAGTGGACTGGCGACATTACGTATTCGTGGGTTGAACCGCGGCGGAAACAGAGTCATTTGCCGCGGCTTTCCTGAGTTTGGCCGACCGCCTGGGCGTGCCGATGATCGTGCGGCCCGCGGTTCGTTCCAGCCACCAGTGCGCGATCAGGAGAGTGGCGGTCCAGTCGATCCAGCGAGCCGCCTCGACGGTGGTGTTCTCGCTCACTCCGAGAAAAAGGAGCGCCCGAGCGACGAAGAAGAACCACACTCCATAGCCCCACATGATCGCGAAGCTGTAGACCATCCAGCGACGATGCTCGACGTATCGTTTCCGCCGCGCCGCCAGCCAGCCGAAGATGGCCGTCGTCGACCACAGGCTGGCGGCCACGAGGACGGCGACACGGCCGGGACCAGGTGTCACCGGGTACAAGGCGAGTGCCAGCGCGGCCGACGGCAACGCGCCCGCGAGGATGTAAACGCGTCCGCGGATCCGGTGGACGGCGGGATGGTTGCGGCGCAGCCAGGGCCACAGCTGAAGGACGGTGGTCACCAGCGAGATCGAGCCGCAGATCACGTGGCCCGACAGGAGCGCGAAGTGCAGTGGGAACTCCAACGGGACCCGCGAGTTGTTCGGGTCGAGACTGAGGTAGGGCGGGACCTTCCACACGACGTAGGCAATGGCAGCCACCGCGAAGACAGTGAATGCCTGACGGCCCCGCAGACCTTTCGCCGCCGGCGGTCGCTTGCCTTCGACCGGGTCATCGGGGCCAGGACCCGAGGTGTCCACGTTATCGACGTGCTGAGTCATGATGCGTGTTCTCCTTGTCTCACAAGTCCTTGCTCTCCAGCTGTTCCTTCAGCGCCCGGAGGAACGCGACGGCTTCGCGCCCGTTGACCGTGCGGTGGTCGTAGACCATGGAGATGTTGACGACGCGCTGGCTGATGACCTCGCCGGTTTCGTCCAGCGCCAGCTCATGCGTCACGCCTGCCAGGCACACCACACAGGTCTGTCCGGGGTAGACGATCGGCGCCGCCAGCACCACGTCCTGCTCGGTGTGCAGGGACACCATGATGTTCCCGCCGGCGAGGGTCTTCGAGTCGAACCCGTTGGCCTGCGCGCGTTCCCGGAACTCCATCAGGACGTTCGCGACCACGTCCGGCGAAAGCCCGTCGGCGGAGCGGATGACCGGGACGAACAGGCCCGTACCGACATCCACGGTGACGCCCACGTGCGCGGCATCGGCGAGCCGGATCGAGCGGTCGTCCACTCTGGACGCGAACACCGCCGGGAACCGTTCACGCAGTCCGGCGACCGCGCTCACCAGCAACTCAGGCAGGCCGACCAATGTCCGGGTCTGCTTGCCGAGCCGACGAGCGCGCTGCAAGGCCGCGTCGATGTGCACCTTCATCACGGCCAGTGCCGCCGGCACGTCACGATGGGACTCGGCGACGACAGCGGCCACCGCCCGCTGAGCCGGCGGCAGCGCGACAGCGTCCTGCGCAACCGCCGCCAGCCGTTCGACGTCAGCCTGCTTCACGACCTTCTTTCCCAGTTCCCGCAAGCGCTCCAACGGCACACCGAGCCGCTCGGCCGCCTCCCGCGCCGAGGTGGTGATCGTCACCTGGTCCTGCTGCGGGTCCACCACCTCGGGCTGCTGCGCGGCAAGGAAGTCCAGCCGGTGCTGCGCGGAGGGGAACACCTTCGCGATGACGTCCCCGTAAGTGCACTCGGTCAGGACCGGGACGATGCGGTGCAGCACGCCGTCGTGCTCCACCTCCAGGTCGGCGGCCGCCTTCGATGTTTCGATGACCACGACCACGTCGCCCGCGCGGACCGTGGCGCCGTCCTCGGCCAGCCATTCGACGAGTGTGTAGGACTCGTCGTTGTTGTTCAGCTTGGGAACGACCAGTTCAGTCATCGGACATCACCTTCCGCACAGCGCGGTGGATGTCCTCCACCTGCACGAGAGTCCGGCGTTCCAGGTGCGCGGCAGTGGGCACGATGCGGTCGGCGGAATGGATGAGCTGTACCGGTTTCACCAGGCTGTGCCACAGTTCCGCGTGTACCTGGTGGGCGACCTGAGCTCCCCAGACGCCTCCCGCACTGCTGTCCTCGGCCACACACACCACGCGCGCACGCCGTAGAGCGGGCAACAATGGGTCGAGGTCGAACGGGTACAGCTTCGACGCAACGAGCACGAGGCAGGTGATCTCGTCGTCGAGCAGCAGCGAGCGAGCGGCGTCCAGCACGCGCTGCGTCAGCCCGCCCGGCACGATGAGCAGGCAGTCGAACTCGTCCGGGTCCTCGACGTACACCCTGGCCGTGCCGTCGTCCAGCAAGTCGTACCGGAACAGCTCGTCGACCACGCCATTGTGGTACATCCTTTGCGTGTAAAGGACTTTGTCCTCGAACAGCACCGAGGGCCCGCCGGCCAACGCCTGGTGGAGCACAGCGCGGTTGTCCCGGAACGGCGACACCTCGAACAGCGAGAGGTGCGGGATGCCGACGAAGTGCTTCTGCAGGCTCTGGCTGTGTGTGGGCCCGTAGCTGCGGTTGCCGCCGGTGGGGCACCGCACCAGCAACCGCATCGGCACGGTGGTGCCGTACATCGACACCGATTTGGTGGCGAAGTTGAGGATCTGGTCGAACGCAAGTGCCACGAAGTCGCTGAACATGATCTCGACGATCGCGGTGTCACCGGCGAGCGCGAGACCGCCTGCCACACCGACGATGCCGCCCTCGCTCAACGGTGTGCTCAGCACGCGGTCCGGGTAGCGGGTCGACAAGCCCTTGGTCACCTTGAACGCGCCGCCGTAGGGGTCCTCGACGTCCTCGCCGAGCAAGTGCGCGGTCGCATCGGACGCGAACAGCTGGTGCAGGGCCGTGTTCAGGTTCTCGGCCACCCGCTCGGTACGACTCAGGACGGCGGTCATGTGACGTCCCATGTGGACAGCGGACGCGCGAGCACATCCTCGGTGATCGCCGCGATGCGGGCACGTTGCAACGCGTCCATCGCGTGGAACCGTTCGCCGAGCGCGTCGGCGTAACGCGGGTACCAGTCGTTGTGCTTGGCCTGTGCGATCTCCGCGGCCGACCGGGTGTCGTCGCCCTTGCTGTG
>CBIMJO010000928.1:0-4727 GCA_966244135.1 uncultured Actinocrispum sp.
GCCGTTCGACGCCGACTGGGGCGGCGGGGAGATCGTCACCGTCGCGGTCGGCAGGGTGGTCGGGCCGCCAGCGGTGTTGTTGCCGGTGTTGCCCTTGGAGCTGAGCAGGGTGGCCACGAGGCCGCCGAGCAGGGCCGCGGCCACGACCGCGCCCACGACGACCAGGGCACGCTTGCTCCTGCCAGGGCCGGAAGGCGGCGGCGGGACCGGCTGGCCCGAAGGCGGGGTCTGCGGTGGCGGCGGGGGCACCTGCTTGGGCGGCGGCGGGGCAGCCACCGGACGCGGCTTGACCGGCGCCGGCTGCGGGGCGACGAGGGTCGGCTGCGCGGGCGCGGACACCGGGATCGGCGCGGGCACGATGACCGTGGCCTTGCCGGCCAGCTCCGCGAGGGTGGTGACCACCTCGGGCATGGTCGGCCGCTCGCCCGCGTCGGGGGCCAGCAGCTTCATCAGGGCGTCGGTCAGCGGCCCGGCGCGCTTGGGCTCCGGCACCTTGCCCATCGCCACCGCGTACAGCTGGGCCAGCGGGTTGTCCTTGAACCCGTACGGCGGCTCGCCCTCCACCGCGTGGAACAGGGTCGCGCCCAGCGAGAACACGTCGGAGGCGCGGGTCGGGTCCTGGCCGCGGGCCACCTCCGGCGCCAGGTACGCCGGGGTGCCGGCGAGCATGCCCGCCGAGGACTGGGTCATCGTGCCGTCGTCGGCCGCGCGGGAGATGCCGAAGTCGGTGATCTTCACCTGGCCGGTGTCGTCGATGAGGATGTTGCCCGGCTTGACGTCGCGGTGCACGATCCCGGCCGCGTGCGCGGCGGTCAGCGCGGTGGCCACCTGCTCGCCGATCTGGGCCGCCTCCTGCGGGGAGAGCGTGCCGCGGTCGGCCAGCACACCGGACAGGCTGCGCGAGGGCAGGTACTCCATGATCAGGCAGGGGTCGCCCTCGTGCTCCGCCACGTCGAACAGCGCGATCGCGTTGCGGTGCTGCAACCGGGCGGCCAGCCGCCCCTCACGCATCGCCCGTCGGCGAGCGTCTTCCGCCTGGGCGTCGGACAGCCCAGCGCGCATCAACAGCTGCTTGATCGCAACCGTACGGTCCAGCCGCTCGTCCCGCGCCTGCCAGACGATTCCCATCGCGCCACTGCCGATGGTGTCCAGCAGCCGGTAGCGACCGGCGACCAGCTGCCCCTTTTCGATGACGGACTCTTCCTCGCGTGCGTGTACCGGACGCCCCAACCTTATCGAACTGCACCCACGTTCGAGTGACGTGCCCGGTGCGCGTGGCGTAGCAAACCAAGCGATTGTTTGGTTAGATCGGCTCATGGTCAACGCGGAGCACGAGGCCCTGCGCGATACCGTCCGCACGCTGCTGGACCGGATGGCCGACAGTGCGCTGGTCCGGACCGCGGACGGGTACTCCGGGCCACTCTGGCGCGCCCTGGCCGAACAGGTCGGAGTCGCCGGGCTGACCGTCCCCGAACAGTACGACGGCGCCGGAGCCACCCTGCTTGAGGCGCATATCGTGCTCGAGGAGACCGGCCGGACACTGGCTCCGGTTCCGGTGCTCGGCTCGCTGCTGGCCGCTCAGGCGCTGATCCGCTGTGGCAACGAGGAAGCCCGCGCGCGGTTGCTCCCGGAGATCGCCGCCGGTCGCGTCGCGACCGTCGGCTGGCACGATGACGGCTACGTCCTGGACGGCGACATCGCCGAGACAACGCTGATCGTCAGCGGCGGCAACTTGTACGAGATTGTTCCCACACACCGCGAACGTAAACCGACGATGGACTTCACGCGTCGGCTGGCCAAGATCGAGTTCGACCTCACCCAAGCCTCACATCTGGGCGCGGCTCCGCCGGAACTGCGTGACATCGCGTGCGCCGCGTTGAGCGCGGAACAGGTCGGCACCGCCCAGCGCTGCCTGGACATGACGGTGGACTACACCAAGACCCGGGTCCAGTTCGGCCGTCCGATCGGCGGTTTCCAGGCGTTGAAGCACCGGATGGCCGACATGTACGTACTGGTCGAGACCGCGCGCTCGATCTCGATCGCCGCCGCGAGTGACCTGAGTCTGGCGTCCACCGCGAAGGTGCACTGCGCCGAGGCGCTGTCCACTGTGGCCGGTGAGATGATCCAGCTGCACGGCGGCATCGCGATCACGTGGGAGCACGACGCGCACCTCTACTTCAAGCGGGCGCACGGCGGCCGCCACCTGTTCGGCGGCCCGAACGAGCACGTGCTCAGATCCAGTCAGCGTGCCTTGGCCAGGTGAAGAGGTTGTCCAGCAAGGCGTTCGGCTGCGTCTCGGCCGCCGAGTCCGTCGCGGTGTAGCGGCCCCGGTAGAACAGCAGCGGCTGCGCGTCCCGCACCGGTCCCAGCTCCAGCACCCGCCCGATCACCACGTGGTGATCGCCGCCGTCACGGACTTCCTCGACGGCGCAGTCGATCCAGGTCAGCACACCGTCGAGGACCGGCGCGCCGCTGGCCGCCGTCCGCCACGAGCAGGTGGCGAACTTGTCCGCCCCGGACCGACCGAACACAGTGGACAGTTCGCGCTGGTCCTCGGCCAGCACGTTCACGCAGAAATGCCCGGTGCCGGCGATCGACGCCCAGCTCCGGGAGGACTTCCCGGGGCAGAACAACACCAGCGGCGGGTCGAGCGACAGCGCGGCGAAGGCCTGGCAGGCGAACCCGACCGGGCCGGCGCCGCTGATCACCGTGACCCCGGTGCAGAAGTGCCCGAGGACCTTCCGGAACTGGTCCGCCACCGGCAAGGTCGACGTCATTTCCGCGCGCCGATGCTGAAGTCGTGGCCCCACAGGCTGACCGCGGTGCTCTCCCGCGCGATCCAGGTCTCGTCGTCGACCTGCCGGCCCTCACAGCCGAACTCGACGTCGAACCCGCCCGGCGTCTTCATGTAGAACGACAGCATCAGGTCGTTGACGTGCCGCCCGAGGGTCGCGGACATCGGCACCTTGCGGCGCAGCGCCCGGTCCAGCGTCAGGCCGACGTCGTCGCTGTTCTCGACCTCCACCATGAGGTGCACGATCCCGGACGGCGTGGGCATCGGCAGGAACGCCAGGCTGTGGTGCCGCGGGTTGCAGCCGAAGAACCGCAGCCACGCCGGTGGCCCGTCGGCCGGGCGTCCCACGAGCTGAGGAGGCAGCCGCATGGAGTCACGGAGCTTGAACCCCAGCACATCGCGGTAGAAGTGCAGCGCGGCCTCGTCATCGTGGGTGGACAGCACGACATGGCCCAGCCCTTGCTCGGACGTCACGAACTTGTGCCCGTACGGGCTGACCACGCGGCGGTGCTGCAAGGCAGCCCCGTGGAAGACCTCCAGGGTGTTGCCGGACGGGTCCTCGAAGCTGATCAGCTCGGCCACCCGGCGGTCGGCGAGCTCGGCCGCGCCGCCTTCCTTGTACGGCACGCCCGCGTCCTCCAGGCGACGCCGGATGTCCGCCAGGCCCGCCGCGTTCGCGGCCTCCCAGCCGGACTGCGCCAGCCGGTCGGCCTCGCCGGGCACGATCACCAGCCGGGCCGGGAAGTCGTCCATCCGGAGGTAGAGGGCGTTCGGGTCGCTGCCCTGGCCCTCGACCATGCCCAGCACTTTCAGCCCGTACTCGCGCCACGCGGCCATGTCGGTCGCCTCGATGCGCAGGTACCCGAGCTGCCGGATGCTCATCCCAAGCTCCTCACGATTCAGGAGAGAAAGTCCATGGTCAGCCGGTTGAACTCGTCGAACTTCTCCAGCTGCGCCCAGTGCCCGCACCGGCCGAACACGTGCAGCTGCGCGCGCTGGATCGTCTTCAACGCCACCAGGGCCCCGTCCACCGGGTTCACCCTGTCCTCGCGGCCCCAGACCAGCAGCACGCGCTGACGCAGCTTGTACGCCTCACGCCAGAGCATGCCCTCCTCGAACGTCTCCGGGCTGGTGAACGACTTGCCCATGGACGCCATGGCCCGCAACGACTCCGGGTCGGCCGCGGTGGTGTACCGCTCCTCCACCAGCTCGTCGGTGACCAGCGACTGGTCGAACACCAGCGTCCGCAGGAAGTGCGCGAGCTTGGCCTTGCTCGGCCCGGGCGGCGCGGCGAACCCGTACAGCGCCTTGATCCCCTCGGTCGGGTCGGGCGCGAAGACGTTGATCCCCAGCCCGCCCGGCGCCATCAGCACGAGCCGGCCCGCGCGGTCCGGATGCCGCAACGCGAACCGCACCGCGGTGCCGCCGCCGAGCGAGTTCCCGACGAGGTGCACGCGTTCGATGCCGAGCGTGTCCAACAGACCCACGAGCGCGTCCGCGCTGAACGTGAAGAACTGGCCGGTGATCTCGGGTTTGTCCGAGCGCCCGAACCCCGGCTGGTCCACCAGCAGGGTCCGGTGCTTGGTAGCGAACACCTCCAGGTTGCGGCCGAAGTTGCTCCAGCCCGAGGCGCCCGGCCCGCCGCCGTGCAGCATCACGACCGGCTCGCCCTCACCTGCCTCGTGGTAGTGCAGCTTGAAGTCGCCGGCCTGGCCGTATTTCGAAGTCGACTCGTAGGTCAGAGCCATGCGTCCTGCACCTTCAGCCCGAGCTCGCTCTTGCCGAACAACGCCAGCGCCCGTTCCGGGTCGTTGATCGCGTGCACCCGTCCGGCGTGCGCGTCCCGCCAGAACCGCTGGATCGGCGTGCCGACGTTCAACGCCTTGCCGCCGGAGTTCTCGACGGTCGACTCTTCGGCAGGCGTCCCGTACAC
>CBIMJO010000929.1:0-4715 GCA_966244135.1 uncultured Actinocrispum sp.
CCGCCGATCTCGGCGACATCGACCTCGACGGGGACGACGCCGCGGCCGGCCGGATCGACCTGCGCGGCGAGACGCTGGTCAGCCCGCTGCCCGGCAGCCTGGACTTCTGCCTGCGGCAGGCCCATGAACAACTGGAAAACCTGGTCGACGACTACACCGACCCATGCGAGAACACCAATCCCTTCAACGATCCCGCGCCGCTGACCGAGTCGCCGATGTCCATCGCCTACCGGGCGGACTCGAACTTCAACGTGTCCGCCGACCTGGCGCTGACCCAGCGCGGCCCCGATCCCGGCATCGGCGACGATCACAAGGTCAAGGCCCGGATCGCGGTGAACAACCTGCCCAAGGAGGTCACCGCGCACGTGCAGACACCCAAGTCGGGGGTTCGCGGTCCGATCCGGGCGATCTACCGCGGACCGGCCAACGGACCGCCGCTCGCCATCGACTTCGCCGGCGAGGCGACCGATGGCGACCTGGTCTGCGCCGACCCGCGCACGCCGCCGGCCGGCAAGAAGGCCCTGTGCGCCGAGGGTCGCATCGAGAACCTGCCCACCCGCGCCTTGCTCTCCTACGACCCGACGCAGCGGCAGAACAACCTGATCGTCGACACCGACTCGCAGATCAACCTGACCGGCATCCCGCCGGCCAACCCAGCCGACCCACCGCGCAAGCTGACGCTGTCCTCCGTGGAGGGTGTGCCGAGCGGCACCGGCGGGCAGAACGTCCAGCCGGAGGATCTGGTCGTCGAGGCCAACATCACCAACCTTCCCCGCCGGCTCACCGGAACCGTCGACCTGCCAGGCACGATCGAGATCGCCGCCGACCCACCCATCGGCGCGATCGACGCCGAGGTGCGGAACTTCATCGCACCGGACCCGCTGCCGCGTGCCGAGCCCGTCCGCGACATCAAGCCGGGCCTGACCGTCGGGCCGAACGACCCCAGCCTGTCCAAAGTGGTCTTCTTTGGACGCAAGGACACCGACACCGACCGGCTGCTCTTCCGGGCCACCGCGCGGATCACCGATGTGGTCGGCTTCGGTTACCGCAACGCCGTGGACGCCAATCGGAACCTGCTGGACACCAAGACCATCACGGTGGACTTCGCCAAGAACAAGACGATCCGCGCCTACGCCGACGTGGACACCGGGACCGAGCAGGTGATCGGCGACGTCACGCTGCCGAACGCGCCGGCCGGGACGACCGTGTGCTTCCGGGGCAAGAAACGCACGGCGTTCGGGCCGCCGGTGAACCCGACCTTCTGCGACCGCGCGCCGCAGAATGACGAACAGGGCGCGTTCCAGGTCGCGCAGCGCCCGAACCCACCGGTCGGCGAGCTGGACGTGCACGCCTACCTGCGGGCGGCCGCGGGTGCCGGCGCGGATGTGCTGTCCGGCCGGGTCGACATCGAGAACATTCCGAAGGTCGTGCAGGGCACCTTCGGCGGCGGCACCACGGATGTGGGTGGGTTCTCCGACCTCAACGCCGACGGCGTCGGGGTGACCAAGGACGGCATCGACCAGATCGGCTTCCACCTGGCCACCTTCGACATCGCCGACCACGGCTACCCCAATCCCGCCTTCGACGCCCGGCCGATCACCACCGCGCCGTTCCCAGCGGTGCGCACCGACCGCCAGCACATCGGGCTCGCCGCGAACAACGACGACTTCGAGGTGGCCGGACGGATCGGTGAGGTTGAGCCGAGTTCAGTGCCCGGCTCGGACCTGCAGCGGATCGTGATCAGGGACACACCGTGCGGCAAGCCGGAGAACGCCGGCTCGCGCCCGGACTTCCCGTTCTATCCGGACCGCAACGAGGGCGGGCCGAACAAGATCTGGGACTACACCTGCATTCGCGGAGAATTCGAGGAGGTCGGCCCCGACCAGCCCGACCCGCTGGACATCAACGCGATCATCGAGAAGGACGGCGAGCGCACCGCGCTGACCAACGCCGGCCTGACCGAGATTCCGCGGTTCTTCCAGCTGAACCTGGCCGAGGGGCCGACCCTGGTGCCCGGTGACGACCCGCTGCGACCGCTCCGGCCGACGTGCAAGGCCGCCCCGCTGGCCAACTGCGCGCCGCCGTTCATCCGGCTCGACACGCCCGGTGACTCGGTTCTCTTCGGTGTGGTTCAGGTTGGCAAGGTCGACGACCTGACCAAGCTGGACGCGGTCACCCCTCGATCCGACGCGCCGAACTTCGACGCCGCACCGGGCCCGAACGGTTGTGGCTGGGCGCCGCAGTGGGACGGCTGCGACCCGAACGACACCTTGGCTGGTCCCAAGGGAATCCGGGTCAAGGTCGGCACGGTTGACGAGAAGGGCAAGGAGTCGCGTACCGCGGTCAAGGCCGGCGTGCGCCTGCAGGTTCCGCCTTCCCTGACCGTGGACCAGATCCAGAGCTGGAGCGCGTCCAAGGCGGAGAACCGGGACAACTTCTTCGACGCGAGCGACCTGCGTTTCCGGGCCACCGTTCGCAAGGACGACGGCACCATCATCCCGACCCTCGGCGAGCTCGCGGCGTTCGTGCACGCGTTTCCCGGCGGCGATCAGGTTCTGCTGACCGACGCCGCTCGCGGAGCCTTGCGGGGCATCCCGATTCCCGGCGATGTCGGCGTCGGCCTGTTCACCCGTGACGACAAGGGGGAGGGGCGCAAGCTCCTGCAGTTCGACGGACGGTTGAGCGCCACGGAGAACATCCACGCGCGGATCCTGCCCGGCGCGACGAACACGCCCAATGTGGACGCCAAGGTGCTGGACATCCCGGCCACCCAACCCGGTGACGGCGACGATCAGCCGTCCTTCCGGCTGCGCGCCGAGATCGACAGCGAGGGTTCCGATCCGCCGCCACCCGGCTCCGGATCGAGCGGTGGCGGCGCGGCCGGCGACCCGCCGAAGGAAGAGAACTGCTCGATCCTGTACTGCCTGCAGACCCAGGTCGACATGAAGACGGTCACCGCGGCGTTCGACTTCAAGCCGGGTGACGGGCCGCCGGTTCGGCTGATCGAAGCCGCGGTGCGCAAGGACGGGATCAAGAACGGCGCCCAGGTCATCGGCTGGGACACCGTGCAGGGCGGCGGGAACAAGACCGAGTTCGGGGCCAACATCGACGTGCTGGTGCAACCGATCAACGTGTTCATGCACGCCGGCATCCCGATCATCGGCAGTTTCGACTTCGTGCTGCTCTCCGATCTCCGGGCCGGCGCCGCGGCGCGCACCAACGAGCTGACGATCCGGCAGAACCTGTTGCACGTCAACGCGGACGCGGCCGGGCTCGGCCTCGGTGCCGGTGACCTCTTCGGACCGTGCCAGGACATTTCCTGCCTGTACGTGGACTATCGGATCTACCAGATGCACGGTGTCGCGTTCTCGATCCTCGGCCTGCTCTGGGGCGATCCGATCCTGGTCGGCGTGGACTTCCTGCCACCGTCGCTGCCACGGTTGCCCGGCCCGGTGGACCTGCTCGGGCAGGACACGGCGGTCATGTCGTTCCTGCCGTGTGTGCCGGACCTGACCCCGGTTCCCGGCGGGCAAAACCGGATCAGGCTCGGCGACACGTTCTCCGGTGATGCCGTGGTCTGGCCGCTCTCCGACCCGAGGTTCCTCTTCTACGGAACGCTGGCGCCGGTGTTCAACATCGTCTCGCGCTTCGTCGGCCCGGTGTTCTGCTTCTTCCCCACCACCGAAAGCTCCATCCCACTGATCAACGGTGGTGCGCCGGGCAGCGCCGACCACATCCCCGGTGATCCGGTGGACATCGCAACGCACCCGGTGCCCGATGCGGCACAGAACCCGCCCGGTGTGGCAGCGGCCAAGGTCGCCGAAGTCAACGATCCCGGCCCGACGTCCCTGACCGTCCCGAATGGACAGACGTTGGCCCTGTGTGGCAACCACGCGTTCGACAGCGTCGATATCCAGACCGGTGGCACGCTGGCGGTGGCGACCGCAGCGGACAGCACGCCGGTCTTCCCGAACGGCCCGGTGCGGTGCGCCGCCGGCAACGAGGGAACGCTCGCGCTCACCTCAGCCGGCAGCGGCGTCGGGCAGAGCCCAGGGAAGATCACCGTCGCGGGCACCGTACAGGCCGGACCGACCGGACCGCTCTCCCTCGTCGGTGACGACGTCGTGGTGTCCGGTGTGGTGGCGGGCGGCAAAGGCAAGGTGACCGTGGCCTCTTCCGGGAACCTCACGGTGTCCGGCCAGGTTCGCGCGGACGCCGTGCAGGAAGTGGTGTCACCTGGCGGATCCACCGCGTCCGGAAACTCCGGTGGCGGGCACGGCGGCGCCGGTGGCAACGGCTCGAGCCCATCCGGCGGCGGCGCGTTCGGCGACACGGGGTTCGTGCCCAACGCCTCCGACGGTCTCATCCCGACCGAGGCCGGCTCGCCCGGCAGTACTGCTTCCGCCGCAGCTGCCGGCAAGGGTGGCGGCGTGCTCACCTTGGTGGCCGGCAACGATCTGGTGGTGTCCGGTGCGGTGTCGGCCAACGCCAGCGCGGGCGCGCCCGCGGCGAACTCCAGCTGTGCCAGCGGAACGCCCGGTGCCGGTGGTGGTGCGGGCGGAGGTATCCTGCTGGCCGCGCCCAAGGTCGACGTGACCGGAGCGGTGCGGGCCCGAGGTGGCGACGGCGGCAACGGCAAGGGCGGCGGTGGTGGCGGCGCGGGTGGCCGGATCAAGGTCAAGAGTCCGCTGTTCTCCGGCACGCCCGACGTGGCC
>CBIMJO010000930.1:0-4708 GCA_966244135.1 uncultured Actinocrispum sp.
TTCGAAGAAGCCGACGGCTGGCGCTATCAACTCTTCGCCACCAACACCCCCGCCACGGGCAGCACCGCCGGGAACACCGTCCAGTTCCTCGAAGCATGCCACCGCCCACACGCCCGGGTCGAGGACCACGTCCGCTGCGGCAAGCAAACCGGCCTTGGGCACTTGCCCTCCACCAAGATCGAGATCAACCACGCCTGGTGCCTGTCCGCCACCGTCGCCATCGACCTGCTCGCCTGGCTCCGCCTGCTCTGTCTCGACGGGCCACTCGCCAAGGCCGAACCCACAACCCTGCGCTATCGGGTACTCCATGCCACCGCCCGCATCGTCAGAGGCCAACCCAAACGCAAGATCAAGATCCCGGAAACCTGGCCCTGGGCCGCCCCCTCGCCGCCTGCCTCCAAGCAGCACTGGCCCTGCCACCAACCCGATGACCTCTGTCCCTGTCCCTCGACCCGAAAGGCCCCACCCCGAACCCAGCGTCCAGCCAACACGGACAGCCGGGCTCGAACCCTGACCGTCACCCCACAGCAACCAATTCAAGATCCACATCCGAACCAGCACAGGCGGACACGTCACCCACGTGAATGATCAAGGCTAGTTTGTGGCCGTCGATCCGGCTGCATTCCGAAAGGGCCCGAATGGCCGACTTGCTCGTTTGGTGGAGGCGTGACCTTGACGAGCTTCAGAAAACACAGTTGGGCCTGCCAGCAGGTCGCATGCGTCGTTGGCTGTAACATGAGGAGTGATCGTTGCGACGAACTCTGCAGTTACGTCATCTCCTCCTGGGTGAGATTGTGTGCCCGTTCTGAACCCAGGCGGGTGTAGCTGGTTGTACGGACGTGGGAAGGTTGCTCGAATGCCGCCGAATGACATTAGATATAACCTTCCGATTTCGATCAAGCTGCTCGGCGAGTTCGAGGTATGGCGAGCAGGTTCGCCTGTCCCGGAACTCACCATGGCGCGAGCTGAGGTCTTGGCGTTGATGGCTCTCAGCGGTGATCGCGGTATCACCAAACGTGAGCTTCTGAATCTGCTTCCCTCTAAGAGACTCACGACCGATGGACTGCACCGGCGTGTTTCCGATCTGCGCAACAAGTGTGGGATCGTCATCCAGGATCTCCGTCCGGGGCAGAACCGGTACGTGCTTTCGCCTCAACACGTCGAATCGATAGACGTCAAGCTGTTCGTCGACGGTGTGGCCCTCCTGCCTACGACGCCGCAGATCGGCGACCTTGACAAACTGATGCAACTCTGGAGAGGGGATCCGGCAAGAGTCTGGACAGGGCCGCTGCGCGGTCCCTGGGATCAGGTCATGCAGGCGCGGGCGACACTCGTCGAACACCTCGGGCGGCATTCCGAGTTGAAGGATTCCTCCGAGGCCGAGCGTTTCGCGTCGCTGTTCCCCACCCTGCCAGAATTGGGCGGCGTGCGTTCGTCCTTTTCGCGGCGTCCGCGGAATAAGCCGCGCCTGCTGGTGGTCGAGGACCAGATCATGAACGAGATCAGGGAAATTCTCGACTCCGAGTTCTGCATCGTTCCGGTCACATCTCTGCCCGAGTGGAATGCTGAGCGCGACAGCCTGGTGGTGGACGGAGCATTGATCGACCTACACCTCACGGACAACCTCTCCGACAACTATGGAACGACGGTGATCGCGGAACACCTCCGAAGACATACCGAGATTCCCGCGGCACTGATGAGCGTGGCACCGCCTGCTCGATATCACGCTCAGGACGACCTGCGGATCAAATACCGCCTTGTGGACATCGTCCAGAAGAACTCGGCAGGTCGCCTGAACGGGCAGGACCTTTTGCACGTTGCGCGCGAACTGGTGGCCATTGACGACCGAAGCAGAGTGAAGAGGCTCAACCTGTGGATCGACTGCGACGAATACCACGTGAAGAGCGACTTGCTGCTGAGCGGTGGGCGGAGCACCAGGCGGGACAGCCTGGAGCGATGTGGGCAAGAAGCTGAGAAGTTGCGGGTAAAGTCTCGGTCCGCGGCGTTGAACGTCGACGCGCTGCACAGCGAGGTCATGGAGTTTCACCGGAGGTGGGGGCCGGGCAGGCCGGGAGCCAGATACTGACGCAGCCGCCGCCGAACCGATGCGAGCGGTCGTGCAGTTCCAACCGTCCGCCGAAGTCCGCGAGCCACGTCACCGCCTGGCGGATACCGGATCCGTGGCGGCTTCTCGATCGGGGATCGTAGGCGGCGCCGCCCTGCGCGGCGATTCTCCGGTACAGCTCGAGGTCCTCCGGCGAGAACCCCGGCCCGTTGTCGTTCACCTCGATGACCACGTACGGCTGTCCGGCGGCCGGCTGCGTCGATGCACCGGATCCGTTGTGCCGCACGTGGAAAGCCACCAGCCCGTTCTTGTGCGGCGCGGGGGAGTAGAGGGCGCGTGCCGCGTTCAGCACCAGGCTCCTCAGAATCTCGTGCACTACGTAGCGGTTTATCCGGACCCACGCCGGCTGCGGTTCCTCGGAGATGTCGGCGACCCTCGCTCCGACCGGCAGGTGCCACTCGACGTCGCCGATCACGGTGCGGATCAGGTCATGCACTTCGAGCGCCTCGGGTTGCGCGAGGGCTGCCTCGTAGGCCTGCACGTAGGATCCGCCGCCGAACCCGGACACGCGATCCATCGCGCTGCGGATCGACGACTCCGCGGTGGGCTCGGTGACGTGCTCGAGCGCGCGGTCGAGCATTCCCGTGATGGCGATGACGTCGTTGTCGACGTGGTGACCGATGAGCCGGATGACTCGTTCGGCGATCAGTGCGGCGGTGGCGAAGCGGGCCTGTCGCAGCTTCTCCGCGGCTTCGTTCAGCGCAGAGACGAGATCGTCGCGGAGTCTCCGAGGCCCGTCGACTCCGCGCAGCAGGTCGCGCAGACCTGGACCGGGCAACGCGAACTGGTCCTTCGTCCTGGTGCGCACGAGCCCGCGCGTCGCCAGCGTCTCCAGAGCCCGTTGAACGGGCAGGCGCTCACGCAACCACGAGGTGGTACCCGGTGGCAGCTCGACTGTTGGGATACTGTCGGCGACCTCGTCGGCACGGACGAGCCCCGCATCGTCGAAGCGCCACAACAGGAGCATGAGCACGGCCTTGGCCGCGGGGTGATCGGCCAGTGCGTCGAGCACACGCGTGCGGGCGGCCGACCTCACCTGGGCGGTTCGGGTGACGGCCAGTTGGGCGGAGCGGATGCGGTTGTCCCGTGGCCGGTTGTGCAGCAGCACCGTCAGCAGCTCGCCGAGCACGATCGGGTGCTTGTCGCTGTCCTGGAGCAGGGAATCGAGCACGGGGCCGTCGGGCAACACGCCGAACAGGTCGAAGAACCAGGCGAGCGAGTCACGTGGCGAGGCTCCTCGGCCTAGCACTGCGGGAACGTCGCCGAGCACGGCGGCAGGGGAGAGCTGGGGGATCAGCAGGCGCAGGAGGTTGATCCCCCGTTCGTTCCGAATCGCCGTTCCGTTCTTGCCGTCCGAAGCGATGACGCGCAGCAAAGTCGCCACATCGAGGGTGGCGACAGTGGACGTGCTCGACGGCTGGGCGATCAACACCGGCCGGAACCAGATGACCGGGGTGTCACTCGCCGGCGGCGTGTTGTCGTCCTCCGCTGCCTCGTCGCTGACCCAGAGCGGTACCCCGCGCGAACCCAGCACGGGTAGGTCTGGCAACCGGGGATCCGAGAGGCCGAACAGGGTGGTCAGGAAACCCGCCTTGCCCTCGGTGGCGGTCACCTCCAGCGAGACCGACTCGCCCAGCAGCGCGCTCAGGGTCGTAGCGAAGTCCCGTACGGCGGCGGCGTCCACGCCCTCGACCATCCTCTTGAGGAGGTCGATCAACTTGAACGCCGCGGTGTCGCCCGGATCGAGGCGGAAGCGGGCGAACTCAGGGCCAGGCATTGAGAACGGACTGCCGTACCACTCGAGCACCTCAGCCACCGGCCGATGGGGCCACGGCCAGGTGAGGGGTGGTCTGGGCACCGTGTGAGGACCGGCTTGGGCGGTGTGGTGCGGACCATCGGCCACTAGGCGGTCCGCGACCCGGAACTCGCCCACTTTCAGGCACTCCCTGACCGCGGCCTCCCACGCCCGGACGGCGGGTCCACGATCGACTGCGGCCAGTGCGCCCGTCAGCGCCGACTCGATCCGCTCGCAGACGTCGTGCTCGCCGGTCTCGACGCGCTCGGTGTGCCGGGCGATCTCCTCGCGTGCCAGAGGCAGGGATTGCCGCGCTGCGCCGAGCAAATCCGTGTCCGCTGGGAGATTCACGTCGACGGCTTGTGCACGCAGGACGAGGTCCGACCACTCGCGGGACAGGGCAGTGACCGCCCGCTCCCTGGACTCCGCCAGAGCGGACTCGGCTCTCGACCACTCGTCGACGCTGAGCGATGTGCCGCCCTCGGACTCCGCGTCGAGCAGTTCGATGAGCACCATCTCCGCCTGTTCGAAGCGGCCCTCGTCGATCAGGTCCGTCAGGTTCTGAGCCGGCGTGCGCGGACGGGCCAGGCCTGCCAGGACGTGACGGGCGGCGGCGTCCGCGGTGAGCGTTCCCGAACTCAGGTCGCTGACCAGAGCCGGATACCTCCGCCGCGCGGGCCACTCGATGAGAAGAGCTGTCATCAGGTCGTCAGCCACTGGTTTCCTCTCCTCCCGCCCAGACCGCCAGTTCGTCGAAGGACTCGACCACCGAGGTCAGGAACCGGGCT
>CBIMJO010000931.1:0-4702 GCA_966244135.1 uncultured Actinocrispum sp.
ATGGCGACCGATCCGAGCCGTGTCGATGTCCGGGTGCAGCGCGGAGTGGTGACACTCGGCGGGCGGCTGGAACGCAAGAGCTGGGTCGCGCTCGCGGAGTCGTTGGTGCACAGCGTCGCCGGTGTGGTCGATGTGGACAACACCATGACCTACGAAGAGGACGACGAGAAGATCCGGTTGCTCGACCCGGTGGACGGCACCCGGTATCGCGAATGGTGACCGGGAATCAGGCCCACGCCGAGTGGCGTGGGCCTGATTCGTTGTGCGGACCTATCGGACGCTGCGCCACTTCGGCCCGACACGGGCCCATTCCCGATCCCAGGAGGCCAGTCTCAGCCGCAGCAGCACCGCGGCACCAGCCCACTGCACGGCGGCGACCACCAGCAACCACAGCAGCGCCACGATGACCGCGATCACCGCCGCCTGGGCCCGCATCTCACCTGGCTGGACCGGCGCGGCGGCGGGTCTGCCGGACCGGTCCGTCCACACCGGAACGCGCTCGCCCGCCTTGCCACCCGGATCCGCCCGGATCGCACCGGACCGAGCGGTTCCGTCGGGTGCGAACCAGGTCGCGGGCACCTGTGGTCTGCCCACATCGCTGTTCTCACCGCTCGAAACCCCGGCTGGGACATCGGCCGTCAACAGTGCGTCGACGTACTGCCCTTGAGCCGCGCGTTCGGCGGATATCCGTGTGCTGTAGGCGAAGGCCGCGTCGTTCACGCCGAGCCCGACCGGCACCGCGGCGGCGGTCAGCAGGGCTGTGGCGATCACCAGGGCGGCCTCGCCCCGGTCGGACTTCCGGCGCAGCGGTCCCCGGGCGAACCCAATGGCGCGCAGCCAGATCCGCGGTCGGGCGGTCATGGTCAGCTCCCGGCCAGCGCGCGGATGCGTTGCTGCTTCTCGGCCAGCTCCTGCCCCTGGACGCGCCACAACGCACGAGCCCCGCGTTGCCATAGCGGCGGTTTGGCGGCCGTCCACACCTGCATCTGGATGGACCACCAGAGGTCCTCCACCATCGCGACACGCATGCCGGGCGTCAGCAGATTCGGGTCGGCGGGCACTGTCCGGCGCAGTGAGGCCAGGTACATGCCTCCCCCCGCCGTGCCCTCAGGTCCGCGCCGGCGCCCACGCACGGCCGACCTGCGCTTGGTGACCGACAGGACTTCGTTCCACCGCTTCATGACCGCCTCCTCTGATGCTCGGGCGCACACCAGCATCGGGTGTGCGGGAGGCGTACCGCCTGAGCCGACCGTCTCGGCACAGTGGCGTCCAACGCCCTGGGCGCGGCGGGACTTTAGCCCCAATCGGCGATGCCGCGTTCGCGAAAGGATTTGCCCAGAACAAAGCGAAAGGAGGCCTTCATGTCCATCCACGACAAGCCCCCGGTGAACGACGCGCTCCAGGTGTCCGGTCACCAGGCGGCCGCGACGGCGCCCGCACATGGTGCCGTCATGACCACCACGGCCGGCAAGGTCACTGCGGTCCTCCGGATCGCCACCGGGCTGCTGTTCCTGTGGGCGTTCCTGGACAAGACGTTCGGGCTGGGTTACGCGACCGCCGCCAAGAACGCCTGGATCAACGGCGGGTCGCCGACCAACGGGTTCCTCAGCCACGTCGACACCGGCCCGTTCACCGACACGCTCAAGGGCTGGGCCGGTGGCTGGCTGACCGACTGGCTGTTCATGCTCGGCCTGCTGGGCATCGGCCTCGCGGTCACCCTGGGCATCGGGCTGCGGATCTCCGCGGTCGCGGGCACCGTCATGATGCTACTGATGTGGGTCGCCGAGTGGCCGCTGGACAAGGTCACCGACGCCGGTCAGCCGTCCGGCTCGACCAACCCGCTGATCGACTACCACGTGGTCTACGCGATCGTGCTGATCGCCCTGGCGCTGGCCTACGCCGGCAACACCTGGGGCTTCGGCCGCCGCTGGGCGGGGCTCGACTTCGTCCGCAAGAACCCGTGGCTGATCTGATCAGAAATCCGGGCAAACCGGGCCCCGCAGGTGGGGCCCGGTTTTTTGCGGGTCTTTGGACCCTATCCGGTTGCGCCGTCCGGCCGCACCGTGTGATTTCACGTTCCACAGGGGGAAATACAAGGGGATGCACATGGTGGACTCAGCGGGCCTGGACGTCCTCACCGAGCCGGAATGCCTCCGGCTGCTGGCCAAGGTGCCGGTGGGCCGGATCGTGTACACCGATCAGGCCATGCCGGCCATCCTGCCGGTCAACTTCGTGGTGGACGGCTGGTCGGTGGTGATCCGGACCTCCGCACACAGCCGCCTGGCCGCCGCGGGCACGAACAGCATCGTGGCCTTCGAGGTGGACGAGTTCAGCCCTGGGCCGGTCCCGAGCGGCTGGAGCGTCGTGGCCATCGGACCCGCCTCGCAGGTGACCGACCGCCAGGAACTGGACACCATAGCCCGCCTGGGCCTGCAGCCATGGGCGCCCGGGAGCAAGGAGTACTACCTGCGCGTCCGCATAGAGGTCATCACCGGCAGGCGCCTGACGGCATGACGATACCGGCCACCGGGGATTTCCGGTGGCCGGTGCCGTGTTGCGTCAGTGGTGCCGCCAGAACCGCCACCACGGGGTCCGCTTGGCCGGCTGCTGGGGTGCCGGCTCGGCCTCGGGTTCCGTCCGCGTGGGTGCGGCGTGCTCGCGCATCCGGTTGGTCTCGGCGAGGAAGTAGCCGGTGAGCTTGTCGATGTGCTCACCGTGGGTGCCATGGCGAGCCTCGCTCGATGCTTGGTACTTCTCGAAGTCGGTCATCGCATCCTCCTCAGGAACGGGTCGGTGTACGGGGCCGGGACCAGCCGGACGCGGGCGTCCACGACGGTCGCGCCCCGCTCGGCCACGATCAGCGGGTTGATGTCCAGCTCGGCGACCTCCGGCAGGGTCTCGGCGAGCCGCGCCACCCGCAGCAGGACATCGCGGACGGCGTCTTTGTCCACAGTGGACGTGAACAGCCGCGGTGCCGACCGGATCGCGCCGAGCATCTCGTCCGCGTCGGCGTCGGTGAGCGGCACCAGCCGGGCGGTGCGGTCGTCGATCAGGTCGGTGTCGACACCGCCCAGGCCGAACACGACCAGCGGCCCGAAGACCTCGTCGCCGCTGACCCCGACGAGCAGTTCCCGGCCGGGCGGGACCATGTGCTGTACGACCACACCTCGCAGGTGAGCGCCGAACGTTCCGGTGAACTCGGCGAAGGCCGCGCGGACGTCGTCCTCAGTGGACAAGCCGAGCCGCACGCCACCGCCGCTGCTCTTGTGCAGCAGCCCGGTCGCGACCGCCTTGACGGCCACCGGTCCGCCGAACTCCCGCTGGGCGGCCACAGCCGCGTCGGCGTCCACCGCGAACACCTCCCCCAGCACCGGAAGCCCGAAGCAGCGCAACAACCGCGAGACCTGCTCCGGGCCGAGCCAGCCACCGCCGGGCTGCACCGCGAGGTGGTCGCGGACGATCGCCCTGGCGGCGTTCTCGTCCACATCGGGCAACTCGGGTAGTTGCCCGGCCGGGCGGTTCAGCCACGTGGCGCGAGCGGCCAGGTGGCCCAGTGCGGTCGCCGCGGCGACCGAGTCCGCGAAGCACGGGATCTCACCGAGCCAGTCGACGGCGGCTTGCTGGCCCACCCGCACAGCCACCATGGTCTTCTCGGTGGTGGTGGCGGTGATCGCGTCCGCGGGATCGCCGAGCGCGGTCGGTGCCGCGATGGCGATCACGGCGTCGATGCCCGGATCGGCCAGGACGAGTTCGAGTGTGCGCGTGAAAGCCTTGTCGTCGATCACCGCTGTGGTGTCGACCGGGTTGCTCACGCTGGCCAGCGCGGGCAGGACGTCGCGCAGTGCGCCCTGCGTCTCGGCCGTCAGGCTGGGAACCAGGAGTCCGCTCCGGATGCTCGCGTCGGCGGCGAGCACTCCGGCTCCGCCCGCGTTGCTCACGACAGCGACCCTGTTGCCGCCCGGTAGCGGCTGGCGGGACAGCAGCGCCAAGGTCTCGGTCAGCTCGGACAACCCGTCCACGGTGATCACACCGGCCTGCCGGAACAAGGCATCCCGCACGACCGCGGGTGTCGCGGTCGCGGCAGTGTGCGAAGCGGCGGCCCGCTGCCCGACATCGCTGGTACCCGCACGGACCGCGAGAACCGGCTTGACCTGGGCAAGACGCCTTGCCAGCCGGGAGAACTTGCGCGGGTTGCCGAAGGACTCCATGTACAGCACCGCGATCCTCGTTCGCTCATCGCGTTGCCACCAGTGCAGCAGGTCGTTGCCGCTCACGTCGTACTTGTCGCCTGTGGACACGACCGTTGAGACGCCAAGGCCGAGCTGCCGCAACTGTTCCAGCAACGCGATGGCGATCCCACCGGACTGGGTGACCACACCGATGCCGCCCTGGACCATGCCGTGCTTGGCGAAGCTCGCGTCCAGCCGGATCAGTGGATCACTGTTGACGATGCCGAGGCAGTTGGGGCCGACCATGCGCATCCCGTACTTGCGCACGGCCGTCAGCAGGCCGTTCGCCAGCGTGGCATCGGTGGACAGGCCGGAGGTGATGACCACCAGGGCCCGGACACCGGCCTGCCCGCACTCCGCGGCGGCCTCGGGCACGGCGTGCGCGGGCACGCAGAGCACGGCCAGCTCCGGAGCGTCGGGAACCGCAAGCACCGACCGGTACGAGGGAACTCCCAGCACTTGGTGCGCGTGCG
>CBIMJO010000932.1:0-4696 GCA_966244135.1 uncultured Actinocrispum sp.
GATCGGCCCGGTGAAACCCCGTGCCGCGGCAAGGGTTTCCAGGATGGGCACGGTCCCGGTCCCCGGTACGAGGGGCCGCCGGTCCGTGCCCGAGGCCGCGTCCTTGAGCTGCAGCTCGCCCAGCCACGGCCGCAGGTGTTCGCCTGCCTCGGCCGGTGATTCGCCGTCCCGCCAGGTGTGCATCGCGTCCCACACCGCGCCGACGCCCTGGGCGTCCGAACGTTCCAGCACGGCGGCGATTTCTGCGCCCTTCAACAGCAAATCGTGCGTCTCCACAAGCAAAGTGACGCCCTCGGCGACCTCGGCCGCTTGGGCGAGCCGCTCGGCGGCCAGGTCGATCGACGTCTCCGGCGACTTGCCCGGGAACACCCGGATCGCCGGCGAGTTCATGTCGTGCGCCAGCTCGACGTGGGTCTTCAGCTTGTCGAGCGGGTCGTCGCAGAGCCGGTAGTAGGAGGCCAGCGAGTTGATCCGCAGGCCGTCCAGGTCCGCCAGTGCCTGCTTTCGCGCGTCCTTGGAAATCCCGGCGTGCACCGGTTCGTCCTCGGCGCATCGCAGTTCGACCAGAGGGATCTCGTACTTCCGGGCCAGAACGGCGACCTCCGGCAGAGGGAGACCGGGGCAACCGAGCGTGGAGAAACCGAGCATGAGGTTCACCCTATGAGGTAGCGCTGCAGAGTGGGACCGATCCATCGGATGGCGTCCTCGGGGGAGATGTCCACAACCGGTGGCAGCCGCAGGATGTACCGGCACAGGGCGAACCCGAGGATCTGGCTGGCCAGCAGGCCGGCGCGGGTGGGCACGGTGGCCGGGTCGTCCGCGACCTTGAACAGGGTGGGCCCGACCTGGGCGGCGAAGATCGTCCGCATGCGGTCGGCGGCGGCCTCGTTGGTCACGCCGGCCCGCAGCAGCGCCATCATCGTCTCGTCGTTCTCCCAGCGCCACAGGAAGTGCGCGATCAGCCGCTCGCCCCACTGCGCCTGCGGGATCGTCGCGAGGTCGGGCAGCTGCAGGTCGAACTCGGCGGCCGCGGCGAACAGGCGCTCCTTGTTGCCGTAGTAGCGCATGACCATGGCCGGGTCGATGCCCGCGTCCGCGGCGATCGACCGGATGGTGGCCCGTTCGTACCCGTCCTTGGCGAACCGCTCCCGGGCCGCCGTCAGGATCGCGGCCCGGGTCGCCTCGGACCGTCTCGGCTTGTCCTCACTCATGTCAACAACTGTAGGCCAACAGGTGTTGACAAGCGAGCCCAATTGGGGTCAACATGTGTTGGCCAACAGTTGTTGACTTGGAGGACGAGATGACTGACGTGCTGGTCGTAGGGGCTGGTCCCACTGGTCTGCTGCTCGCGGGTGACCTGGCCGAGGCGGGCCTGGACGTGACCGTGCTGGAGCGCCGCCCGGACTCGCAGGCGAACACCACCCGGGCGTTCGGCGTGCACGCCCGGACCCTGGAGGAGCTGGACATCCGCGGGCTGGCCGACGACCTGGTGCCGACCGGGCAGCGGGTCCGGGAGCTGAGCCTGTTCGACCACATCCACCTGGACCTGGGCCGGCTGCCCACCCGGTTCAACTACATCCTGATCACCCCGCAGTACGAGGTGGAGAAGCTGCTCGCGGCGCGAGCGGACCGGCTCGGCGTGCAGATCGAGCACGGCGCCGAGGTCGTCGGCCTGACCCAGAACGCCGACGGCGTCACGGTCACTTTGGCCGACGGCGGCACGCGTGCGGCGAAGTACGTTGTCGGCGCGGACGGCGTGCGCAGCAAGGTCCGTCAGCTGATCGGGCAGCCGTTCCCGGGCAAGTCCGTGCTGAAGTCGATCATGCTGGCGGACGTCCGGGTGACGACCGATCCGGCGGCCGCGGTGACCGTCAACGCGGTCGGCGAGGGGTTCTCGTTCGTCGCGCCGTTCGGCGACGGCTGGTACCGGGTGTTCGCGTGGGACCGGCGCAAGCAGGTCACCGACGACACCCCGTTGACCCTGGACGAGATCAAGGACGTGACCCGGCGGGCGCTGGGCACGGACTTCGGGATGCACTCGCCGCGCTGGATGTCGCGGTTCCACAGCGACGAACGCCAGGTGCCGCAGTACCGCGTGGGCCGCGTGTTCCTCGCCGGCGACGCCGCGCACTGCCACTCGCCGGCGGGCGGTCAGGGCATGAACACCGGCCTGCAGGACGCCGCCAACCTCGGCTGGAAGCTCACCGCGGTGCTGCGGGGCCAGGCCTCGGACGCGTTGCTGGACACGTACCAGACCGAGCGGCACCCGGTGGGGCGCATGGTGTTGCGCAGCAGCGGGGCGCTGATCCGCGGCGCGATGGTCAAGTCGAAGGCGGGCCGGTTCGTGCGCAACGCGCTCGGCGGGCTGCTGATGAAGCGCGTCGGGATGCGCGCCGCCAGGCTGGTCTCGGGCATCGGTATCCACTACGGCCCGGCGGTTCGCGTGCCGGACGTGGACCTCGTGGACGGCCGGCTGTACGAAGCCTTGCGGGGCGGGCGTTTCGTGCTCGTGGCGAACGACCAGCCCGCCGACGTGCCGGAGTACGTGCACGTCGTCAAGCCGGTAACGCCTGTCGCGGAACCGATCCTGGTCCGGCCGGACGGGTACCTAGGAGGCGGTGGCGAGGCCGGGATGTTCGGTGACCGCTAGCGCGAACCGGCGCACAGCCGAGTCGAGCTCGAGGCTCGCGGTCGCGGACAGCTCGGTGTGGATCTCCGTATCCGGCACGAAATGCCCTGGTACGACGTCGATCGCGCCCCTGGCCGTGAGCAGCGGGCGCAGGGCGTACTCGATCGCCACGAGGTGGCCCTGGCTCCCGCCGGTCGCCAGCGGCAGCACGACCTTGCCGGCCAGCGCGTCCTTTCCCAGCAGGTTCAGGAAAGACTGCACCAGGCCGCTGTAGCCGGCGCGGTACACCGGGCTGGCGACGACGATCCCGGCGGCGCGGTGCACCAGTTCCATCGCGTGCCGGATGCTCGGGTCGAGCAGGTCCGCGCTGAGCAACGCCACCGTCGGCAGGTCCCGCACGGTCAGTGTGTGTATCTCATGTCCCTGCGCGGCAAGCATTCCCGAGACCCGGCCGAGCAGGACTCCGGTCGGCGCGGCAGGCGCCGGGCTGCCGGACACGATCAGGATCGTGGCCATGACTCACTCTCCCCGCGGACCCCTCGCGTCCGGAGTGGACCCACGTCGCTTGTGGACAACTGAGCTGCCGGTCGAGTCAACAGCTGACCGGCCCGAGTAGAGCAGTGGTCGCGACGAGCGGGCAACCGGTTCCACGCCGTGGGATAGCATTGCGCCGCGGATGAGTCGGCGGGGCGGCCGCGGCGGTCCTCCGGGACCGTCGAGGAAAGTCCGGACTCCACAGGGCAGGGTGGTTGTTAGCGGCAACCCGGGGCGACCCGCGGGACAGTGCCACAGAGAACAGACCGCCCGGGCCCACGGGCCTGGGTAAGGGTGAAACGGTGGTGTAAGAGACCACCAGCACCCCGGGTGACCGGGGTGGCTAGGTAAACCCCACCCGGAGCAAGGCCAAAAAGGGTGCCCACGGGCGCCCGCGCAGGTGTTCGAGGGCGGCCCGCCCGAGCCTGCGGGTAGGCCGCACGAGCCTGCCGGCGACGGCAGGCCCAGATGGATGGCCGCCACCCGGGCCCCGGCCCGGGTACAGAATCCGGCTTACAAGCCGGCTCATCCGCCCTCACCCCGTGTCCCACGTTCGTCCCGGGTGTGTCTCACGTTCCTCCGGCCCGTGTTCCACGTTCGCCCGGGTTGACATGTGACCTTTTGGTCACCTATCTTTCTCCCGTGACCGACGACGACAAGGTGTTCAAGGCCCTGGCCGACCCGACTCGTCGCTTCCTGCTCGACCTGCTGTTCGCGCGGGACGGTCGCACGCTGACCGAACTGGAGTCGGAGCTGGAGATGTCCCGGTTCGGCGTGATGAAGCACCTCAAGGTGCTCGAGGAGGCCGGCCTGGTGATCACCAGGCGCGCCGGGCGGGAGAAGCTGCACTTTCTCAACTCCGTGCCCATCCGCCTGATCCATGACCGGTGGATCGACAAGTACACCGAGCAGCAGGTCGCGGCGCTGTCCGACCTGAAGGCCGAACTGGAGGACGAGGACCCATGAGCACCACCACCAGCACCACCGTTCAGATCCACCGGGTCTACATCAAGGCGACGCCCGCGGCCATCTGGGAGGCCATCACCTCGCCGGAGTGGTCGAAGAAGTACGGCTACCAGGCCCCGGTCGAGTACGACCTGCGGCCGGGCGGCGCCATCAAGGGGTACGCGAGTCCGGAGATGATGGAACACCCCGGTACTCCCGCAGTCATCCTGGAGGGCGAGGTGATCGAGTGCGACCCGCCGCGCCGTCTGGTGCAGACCTGGAACCCGCTGTGGATCGACGAACCGGCCACCCGGCTCACCTATGAGATCGAGGAGGGCCCGAACGGGGTCTGCAGCCTCACCCTGACCCACGACCTGACGAACGCGCCGCAGACCGCCGACCAGGTCGCCGGCAAGCTGGAGAACGCGGGCGGCGGCTGGGTGCAGGTGCTGTCGGACCTCAAGACCCTGCTGGAGACCGGGAAGTCGCTCTACGCGTAAGTAACGTTGACCAGAGAGGGAGGCGGGGCCCCCCGGCGCCGCCAACCACATTACCTGAATACGGATGTGCAATCGTGGACCCAGACAA
>CBIMJO010000933.1:0-4696 GCA_966244135.1 uncultured Actinocrispum sp.
GGTCGAGGTGGAGGTCGTGGTGGCGTCGGGCCAGGTCGAGGTCACGGTGACCGAGTAGGCGCCGGCCGGGAGCAACCGGTCCACCCGCACCCGGTTGCGTCGGGCAGGCAGGTTCCACAGCCGGCCGAGCGCCGCGCCGGCCAGGTCCTGGCTCATGCCAAGAGGTTTCGCAGACATGGGCGGCTCCTCAGTAGCGGGTGCTGTTGGCGTGCAGCAACGGGGACACGGCCGAGGACCGACCGTCCACAGTGGCCCCGGCGAACTGCAGGCTCGGTGCCAGCTGCCGGTTGTTCTCGGCCGGGAAGTTCAGCTGGGGCACGGAGACCTCGTCCAGCGTGGCGCGCTGTGCCTCGGTGAGGGTGACGTCCATGGCGCCCAGATTGGTCTCGAACTGGCCCATCCGGCGGGCGCCGATCACGATCGAGGTGACTCCGGGCCTGCCCAGCAACCAGGCCAGTGCGACCTGAGCGGCGGTGGCGCCGGCCTCCTCGGCGATGGCGTTGACCGCGTCGACCACGTGCAGGTAATCGTCCGTCGCGCGGCCGGCCAGTCGCCCGCCGGTGGTGTCCGCGGCGGAGTACTTGCCCGACAACACGCCGCCCTTCAGCGGTGACCACGGCAGCACGCCCATGCCCATGGCCTGCGCCATCGGGATCAGCTCGCCTTCCGGGGTCCGCTCGAGCAGCGAGTACTCCAGCTGCAGCGCGATGATCGGCGCCCAGCCCCGCATCCGGGCGATGGTGGCCGCCTCGGCCGTGGCCCAGGCGGGGATGTCGGAGAACCCGACATAGCGGATCTTGCCCGCGCTGACCTGGTCGTCCAGCGCGCGCAGGGTCTCCTCGGCCGGCGTGGCCGGGTCGAAGTTGTGCAGCCAGTAGATGTCCACGTAGTCGGTCCGCAGCCGCCGCAGCGAGTTCTCCAGCTGTTGCACGATCGCCTTACGGCTGGGCCCGCCGCCGTTCGGATCCCCCTCGTGCAGGTTGGCGAAGAACTTCGTGCCGAGCACGATCCGGTCGCGCAGCGACGACCGGCCGGCCAGGAAGTCGCCGATGATCTTCTCCGAGTGACCGTTGGTGTAGATGTTGGCGGTGTCCACCGAGTTCCCGCCCTGGTCCACATAGGACGCGAGGATCTTCGCCGCCTCCTCCGGACTGCTGCCCCAGCCCCAGTCCTCGCCGAAGGTCATGGTGCCGAGGGTGAACGGGCTGACGCGCAGGCCGGACCGTCCGAGCGTGACGTAGGAATCGAGCGACATGGTGGTTCTCCGCGGAGATCGGGTGCCGGATGTCCTTCCATTCAACGAGGCCCGCCGGTGATCACCTAGGCCGATGGGCGCGATCCAGTGCACGATCCGCTCAATGTTGCCCGGATCATACTGCTGTGCTTCACTCGGCCGATGAGCCCCTTGGACGAGCTCGGCCGCCGGATCGTGCGGCTGACCGGCGACCGGCCCACGCAAGGCCCACTCTGGATCGACAGCGTGCTCGTGTTCGCCGCCGAGCGGGTGACCGAGCCGATGGGCACGGTCACCGAACCGATGCTCACGCTGGTCGTGCAGGGCGCGAAGCGCACGGTCCTCGGCGACCACGTCTTCGAGCACGAACCCGGCCAGGTCGCCGTGATGACCGTGGACCTGCCGCTGGTCGGGCACATCATCCGGGCCAGCCGCCGCGAGCCGTTCCTCGCGATGGGGCTGCGGCTGGAACCGGCGACCATCGCGCAGCTGCTGGTGGAGGGCGGCCCTGCGACGATCCGCCCGCACGACGGACCTGGCCTGATGGTCGAGGACGCGGGCGACAAGCTGCTGGACGCCATCCTCCGGCTGATGCGCCTGCTCGACGAGCCCCGCGACTTCCGGGTGCTCGCCGCCGGAGTGCGCCGCGAGATCCACTGGTGGCTGCTGAACGGCCCGCAGGGCGCCATGATCCGCCAGGCCGGGATGGCCGACAGCAGGCTGGCCCTGGTCGCTCGCGCGATCGCGTGGATCAGGACCCGCTACGACCGCGTGATCCGCATCGACGACCTCGCCGCGGACATCGGCACCAGCGTTTCGTCCCTCAACCGGCATTTCCGTGCGGTGACGGCGATGAGCCCGTTGCAGTACCAGAAACAGCTGCGGCTGCAGCGGGCCCGCATGCAACTCGTCGCCGCACCTCACGACGTGGCCGCGATCGGCCACTCCGTCGGCTACGACAGCCCCTCGCAGTTCAGCCGCGAGTACCGCCGGATGTTCGGCGCCCCGCCCGGGCAGGACGCGCTTCGCCTGCAGACCATGGCCATCGTGCAGGAGTAGCGCCGTGATCAGGCTGTTTGGTGCTGGGCCGCCAGCGGGGTGAGCAGCTCGTGCAGGCGGTCGGCGCACTGGCGGTAGACGGACGCCGGCTGGCCATGGGGGTCAGGCAGGCTGCCGTCGGTGTCGAGGACGACCGTGCGGTCCGCGGCTTCGGGAACCAGGGCGAGGACGGCGTCACGGTGCGCGGAGATTATGCAGTAGATGGTGTGCGCCTGGGCGATCAAGGCCGGGCTGAGTGGCTGGGACTCGTGCCGGGGCACGGGAATGTTCAACTCGCGCAACACTTTCACCGCCAGCGGCGCGATCCCGCCACCAGGGTGGGTGACCGAGGTGCCAGCGCTGGTCACCTGCCAGCCGGTGTCCTGCCCGAGCTGCGCGCGGGTGATGGCGGCGGCCATGGGCGAGCGGACGGTGTTGCCCGCGCACACGAACAACAGCAGCCGCCGATCGGTGACCACAGCGGTGTCACGCGATGGGAACAGCCGGGCACGCAAGGCGGGATAGCTCAACATCAACGCGGCCGCGATCACGCACACCCCGACGGCGAGCTGCGCGACACTCGGCGATGGCGCGTCGAACAGGAACTTCAGCGCGAACGAGGCGGCCACCCCGGCGAGCAGGCTGGAGCAGACGTGCACCGGCATGCAGAACGAGTACTCGCGCCGGTCGAGGAAGATCAGGGTGGTGAACACGAACAGGCCCTCGTAGAACACGCCGATCAGCAGCGCGGGGAGCGCGGCCGGGGTGGTCAGGAAGGTGGTGAACCCCTCACGCAGCGGGCCGGGGCCGGCGAGCGCGCCGATGGCCAGGATCGCGGTCAGCAGCACCGGGGTGGTCATGTGCTCCTCGACGAAATACCGCCGGTCGGTCGCGGTGTTGGCGCTCTTCGCGTGCCGGCTCATGATCATGAAGCGGCCGGTGTAGGCGCCCATGTACACCAACAGGCTCGCGATCGCGCCGGCCGTGAGCACGTAGTGGTTCACGTCGGCCAGCGCGACCGCCGCCGACAGCCCGCACAGTCCTAACGCGACAGCCGAGTACCAGTGGATCTTGCGGGACCGCACCAGGTCGATCGAGGGGGAGATGATCAGCGTCTCGACCCGCATGAGCACCAGCACCAGCAGGATGGACACGCCGGGGACGGTGAAGTTGAGCGTGGTGGTGCCGACGATCAACGCCATCCAGAACGCGGACATCGCCGTCTCACGGCCCGGGAACGGCACCCGCGCCCGGCCGATCTCGCGCCGCCGCGAGTATTTCCACCAGCCCAGCACCGTCAGTGTGATCGGCATGACCACCAACTGGCCCAAAGCTGAGGCAGGCAACAGAATCAGCCCGCCGACCGGTCCGTGTGCGGAGGGCAGCAACCCGCCGGACAAGGCCTTCGCCAGCGCGCTATACGGTGCGTACCAAAGGAAGTAGCCGATCCCCAGGCCGAGCATCCCACCGGCGATCAACCACCGCCGGGTCGGTGTGGCCGGTTTGCGTGTGACGGTGGTCGACATCGGGGCCTCCCGTGGGCAGCCGGGAAAAGGGCGCGCGGAATCCCGCCATGTCAGGTGCAGGGGAGTACAGGTCCGCAGCGTTGAAACTTCACCTAAACGCGCTACCGCTCGGTAACTCACACCGTCCGGGGTACGACCAATCACCCCACCACGGGGCGCTGCCTCACGCCGGGGTACCCGCACCTAAGCGGAACGCACCACATCAGCCGGGGTTTGGGATCAGACGCTGGCGCCGCTGAGCAGATCTCTGCCCAGCGGGGTCAGCGTGTGGGTGACGGCGGTGCCGTTGCGTCTGGTGCGGACCAGGCCGGAGTCGCGCAGGATCGAGGCGTGGTACTGGCGGACGCGGCGGAGATCCCGGCGGCGTCGGCCAGTTCCGTTGTGGTGCGGCCACGGGCGACGGCCTGCAGGATCCGGGCGCGGGTGGTGCCCAGCAGGGCGCCGAGGTCGCCGGTCGCCTTGGCCTGCAGTGCTGTACGGCTGATCGGGTACACCAGGACCGGCGGCAGTCCAGGGTCTTCCAGCACGGTCGGCGCCTTGTGGCAGAAGAACGACGGCACCAGGCGCAGGCCGCGGCCGTCCAGCTTCAGGTCGCCGCGCACGTGGTCGCCGAGCAGCTCCAGTACCGGCTCCCGCCAGCGCAACCGGGGATGCACGGAGTTGAACGCGTCGCCGATCCCGTGGTCCAGCACGCTCCACGCCCGGCCGGCCCGGTCGGAGTGCACCTGCCGGGACAGCTGTGGCCAGAACGGTTCCAGTGCCATCCGGTAGTAGGCGGTCAGCGACGATGCCAGGCTGATCAGCGCTTTCCCGCCCGCGGCCAGGGTTCGCGCCCACCCGGGTACCGGCCGCCGGCCCACCAGCAGGCCCAGTTCGCGCTGGAGCCTGGACCTCGGCG
>CBIMJO010000934.1:0-4686 GCA_966244135.1 uncultured Actinocrispum sp.
TCGGACGCGGTCTCCCAGTGCCTGGCCAGATCGAAGTCGTCGGGACGGTCGAACAGCTCGCGCGGCTCGATGCTGAGGATCCGCGAGACCCGGTAGGTGCGGGCCTCGCCGTTGCTGTTCGCGATCAGGTACCAGGTGCCGTTCTTCAGGACCAGGCCGAGGGGCTCGATGACTCTGTCCACTTCGGAATTGCCCCAGCGGCGGTACTTCACGGCGATCCGGCGCTGTTCCCACACCGCGCTGGCCGTGGCGACCAGGTGCTCCGGGGGTTTCTGCTCCTTGAACCAGCCGGGCGCGTCGAACAGGAACCGTTCCCGGATGGCCTCGGCCTTCTCCCGCAGCTCCGGCGGCATCGCGGCCAGCAACTTCAGCTTCGCCGCCGCCAATACCTCACCGAGCCCCAACTCCGCGGCCTGATCCGGCATGCCCGCGAGGAACAACGTCTCCGCCTCAGCCGTCGTCAACCCGGTGAGCTTCGTCTTGTACCCATCCAGCAGCCGATACCCACCCGCCGGCCCCCGATCCGCGTACACCGGCACACCCGCGGCACTGAGCGAGTCGACATCCCGGTAGATGGTCCTTACCGAGACCTCCAGCTCATCGGCCAGTTCCTGCGCAGTCATCTGCCCCCTCGCCTGCAACAGGAGAAGGACGGACAGCAACCGGCTCGCACGCACGGGGTTAATTCTGCCTCGGAAACCTGACACCGGCTGTCAGTCCGGGTAGCGTGCCGTTCATGCTGGTAGGAGACGTTGAGGTGGCCATCAGCAGCCCGTCCAAGGTGTTCTTCGGGGGACGCGGCGAGACCAAGCTCGACCTGATCCAGTACTACTCGGCCGTCGAGGAACCGCTGATGCGGACGATGGGTGGGCGGCCGGTGCTGATGCAGCGGTATCCCCAGGGCGCGGGTGGGCCTTCGTTCTTCCAGAAGCGCGTGCCTGCCTCGGTGCCGCCCTGGCTGTCCACAACCACCGTGGAGACCGTCAACGGCACGCCTTCCGAGGCGCTCGTCATCGCCGATCTCGCGCACGTCGCCTGGGCCGTCAACTTGGCGTGCCTCGGCTTCCACGTCTGGCCTTATCTGGCTGCTGCACCCGCCTTCGCTGACGAGCTTCGTCTCGATCTCGATCCTCAGCCGGGCACCGGATTCGCCGAGGCCGTGCTCGCTGCTTTTGAGCTCCGAGCGCTTTTGGCTGAGCTGGGCCTCACCGCCTTCGTGAAGAGCACCGGCAAACGCGGCTTGCATGTCTACATGCGCCTGGAATCACAGTGGGACTCCTACCAGGTCCGCTTCGCCGCGGTGGCCGTCGCCCGCGAACTGGAACGCCGCCGCCCCGACCTCATCACCGCGGCCTGGTGGAAAGAAGAACGCGGAGCCCGCATCTTCGTCGACTACAACCAGAACGCCCCACATAAGACCGTTTTCGGCGCCTGGTCTGTCCGCGGCGACAACAAGAACGCCCAGGTCTCAACACCCCTCCACTGGGACGCCCTGGCCGACACCGACCCCAAAACCCTCACCATCGCCACGGTGCCCGCGAGGTTGGCCACCGACGGCGACCCCTGGTCCACCATCAACGACACCCCGCAGTCCCTGGTGCCCCTACTGGCCCTCCACGACGCCGACATGGCCGCGGGCCTCATGGACGCCCCCTGGCCTCCCGTCTATCCCAAACAACCCAACGAACCCGACCGCGTCGCCCCCTCCCGCGCCCGCCACACCCCATGACGGAACACGCGGTTCGCCTGCTGCGAAACAAGACCCGGACCAGGCGGGCCGGCGGGATGATCGGAGTATGGCCACGCTTGAAGTTGTTCTTGGGGACATCACCGATGAGGGTGTCGACGCCATTGTCACGGCGGCGAACGAGTCGTTGCTCGGTGGTGGAGGTGTTGACGGGGCGGTGCACCGGGCGGCGGGGCCGAGGCTGGCGGAGGCCGGGGGTGCGATCGCGCCCTGTGAGCCCGGCGATGCGAAGGCGACGCCGGCGTTCGATCTGTACCCGCCGGTGAAGCACGTCATCCACACGGTGGGGCCGGTGTGGGACGGCGGCGCGTATGGCGAGGCGGAGATTCTGACCTCTTGTTATCGGCGGTGTCTGGCGGTGGCCGACGAGATCGGGGCGCGGAGTGTCGCGTTCCCGGCGATTGCCACTGGGGTGTACGGGTTTCCGGCGGCGCAGGCGGCGCGCATAGCGGTGACCACGGTGCGCGAGACGCCCACGAAGGTCGAGCGGGTGCGGTTCGTCGCGTTCGACGAAGAGACCTATGAGTTGCTGTCCGGTGAACTCGCGGGCCGCTGACTCGGTGGTACCGGCGGGACCGCCGCCATGACGAACCGCATCAGCTCGACAGAGACGGACGGTGTCGGAGGCATGGTGTCGCTGAAGATCTCCAGCGGCTCGCCGTCGGGGCGACAGATGTCCGGATGCCGGCCGAAGCTCATGAACACTATGCCGTCCGGATGATGGGTCAGCTCGATCGAGGAATCGAACCGGACCACGACCGTCGTGCCGACCGGCACCGTGTACTCACTCGCCCACGGCTCGAAACACAGCCACACCGGCCGTTGGTCGGCATGGACGACCAAAGTCGTCTCCATGCCCGGATCATGCGACCTCCACCGCGGTTGAGGTCAACTACATCTCGACCGACGTCGTCCCGGCCTCCACGGTGTGTATTCGCGAAGCCACCCGCCCGGTAGCTAGCCTTGGGGTGTGGTTGGTCAGAGTCCTTCGCTGAAAATCGGGCCCTATCAGGTGGAGCCCGCGGTTGTGCTCGCGCCGATGGCGGGGATCACGAATGTCGCGTTCCGGCAGCTGTGCCGGGAGTTCGGCAGCCCGACCTCGCTGTATGTCTGCGAGATGATCACGGCGCGGGCGGTGGTCGAGCGGGACGCCAAGACCATGGAGATGATCACCTTCGGGGCCGGCGAGTTCCCGCGGTCGATGCAGCTCTATGGCGTGGACCCGGCCACCATGCGGGAGGCCACCAAGATCATCGTCGGCGAGGGGCTGGCCGACCACCTGGACACCAACTGGGGCTGCCCGGTGCCGAAGGTGACCCGGAAGGGCGGCGGGGCGGCGCTGCCGTACAAGCGGCGGCTGTTCCAGGACATCATCGCGGCCACTGTGGACGCCGCCGGGGACACGCCGGTCACCGCGAAGTTCCGGATCGGGATCGACGACGACCACCGCACCTTCCTCGACGCCGGCCGGATCGCCGAGGGTGAGGGCGCGAAAGCCGTTGCGCTGCATGCCCGGACGGCCGCCCAGCGGTACTCCGGCACCGCCGACTGGACCAGGATCGCCGAGCTCAAGCAGGCCGTCACCACCATCCCGGTCCTGGGCAACGGCGACATCTTCTGCGCGGAGGACGCCCTGACGATGATCGCCGAGACCGGCTGCGACGGTGTCGTGGTCGGCCGCGGATGTCTTGGCAGGCCTTGGCTTTTCGGTGAGCTGCAGGCCGCCTTCCGCGGCGAGCCCATCCCTGATGGCCCGAGCCTCGGCAAGGTCGCCGAGATCCTGCACCGGCACGCCCTGCTGCTGGCCGACCATCTGGGGCCGGACAAGGGAATCCGCGACCTGCGCAAGCACATGGCCTGGTACTTCAAGGGTTTCCCGGTCGGCTCGGAGCTGCGCCGGGCGTTCGCCATGGTCGACACCATCACCGAGATCGAGGACCTGATCGGGAAACTCGACCACGACGCGCCGTACCCGCAGGACGCCGAGGGCCCGCGCGGGCGGCAGGGCTCGCCGGGCAAGGTCACGCTGCCCGAGGGCTGGCTCGACGACCCCGACGACCGGTCCATCCCCTTCGCCGCCGACGTGATGCACTCGGGCGGCTGACGTGCGGGCGCTGCTGGCCGTCATCTTGCTGCTCGCAGGTTGCTCGACGACGGTCACCGGCACCCCGGTCGAACCCACCGACCGCGAACTCGTCCAGAAGTACTTCACAGAGCTCAACCAGGCCGAGAGTCAAGGCCCCCAGGCGCAACTGGCATTCTTTCGCCACACCCAGCATCCGGATTTCACGAATCTGCTCTGCGATCTGGGTGGCGCCACGATCGACGCCAAGCCCGGGATGTCGACCTTCCAGCCGGACGGCGAATGGGCGCCGCAGACCGGCGGACGCCCGCGCGGCACCGTATATGTAGTGGCAGTCGCACTGAGAGTGCACAAGAACGGCCAGATACTCGGCGAGCAGGTCGGGTCACAGCGTCTCGTCGTGCTCGACGGCAGCGTGTACGGCTTCATGCCGTGCCTGCGCTGACAACTGCGAGGCGTGTCACACAACATCACTGGGTTGGAGCAGCCGCTCATCCACCAGTTGAGGGATTTTCACAACACCATCGCCCCAGCGTCTCAAGACCGGCGGCCAACCGGTCGACAGAGGTTAGGTGAGGGAGGTGAAGGCGGTGACCGGACTCGGACGCGGCATCACCGAGCCTGAGCCCGTTTCGGACGACGACTGGCCGGGCCCGGGCGGTGCTCTCATGCCCGATGGCGCGAGCCCCGATGGTGCCAGCCTGGTGCAGCTGCACGAGTCGATCGCCACCCTGCTGGCCTCGCGTGGCCAGTGGCGGCAGGCCTACCAGCACCTGCGTTCCGCGCTGGAGCTCGTGCACGCCGACCGTACCGAACCGCCGAGGATCCCCGAGCAGCTGCGCCGCGAGGTGGACCG
>CBIMJO010000935.1:0-4683 GCA_966244135.1 uncultured Actinocrispum sp.
AGAGGTCGGCCGCCTCGACCGTGCTCTGGTCGACCTTCCAGGCCGGGAACAGGCCGAGCACCATCGACTGGGCGCGCTCGCTGGAGCGGCGCTCCCAGACGCCGGCCACGTCCTCGAAGTACTTCTGGGCGTACTCGCCGATCAGCTGCTTCTGGCCGGGGTGCGAGAAGCCCATGATGATCGCCTCGTTGATGGCGTTGGGCAGCTCGTCGTCGTGGATCGCCCGGCGCCACGCCTCGGCCTTGGCCGCCGCGGTCGGCCGCAGCGCCATGGCCCGCTCGGCGTGCCGCTTGCCGGTCGCGGTGGAGTCGCGCTCCAGTTCCGCCTCGATCTCCGGCGCGCCCGCGGCGCCGTGCGCCACGAGCGTGGTCAGCAGGCGCCAGCGCTGGTCGGTGTCCACGACCAGGCCAGGCAGCGGGGCCGAGCCGTCGAACCAGCCACGGACCAGCTCGACCTTGGCCGGGTCCAGCACCGACGAGGCCAGGGACGTCACATACGCCAGCTGGTGGTCTGAGGCGGGCTCTGCGGACTGGACCAGCTCGACGAGCTTGTCCGTCAGCAGCTTCCAGCCCTGCGGGGCCCACGCCGGGTCCGCGTACGACGACAGCGCCGTCTGCGCCTGCAGCAGCAGCCGCTGCACCACGCCGACCTCGGTCTCCGCGTGCACGCCGTTGATCACCAGGGACACGAAGTCGCGGGCCTTGAGCTCGGCCTCGCGGGTCATCTCCCAGGCGGCCGACCAGCACAGCGTGCGGGGCAGCGGCTCGTCGATGTCCGCGATCCGGTCGATCAGCGTCTCCAGCGAGGTCGGGTCCAGCCGCATCGTGCAGTAGGTCAGGTCGTCCTCGTTGACCAGCACCAGCTTGCCGCGCGGCACGCCCACCATGTCCGGCACGTCGGTGCGGGCGCCGTCCACGTCGACCTCGACGCGGTGCGTGCGCACGACCTTGCCGTCCACGTCGTCGTACACGCCGATCGCGACCCGGTGGGTGCGCAGCTCGCCGGCGCCCGGCTTCGCGCCGCCCTGGGCCACGGCGAACTCAGTGAACCTGCCCTCCGCGTCGACCTTGAACGACGGGCTGAGCGAGTTCAGGCCGGTCGTCTCCAGCCACTGCGCGCTCCACCAGGACAGGTCCCGGCCGGAGGCCTCCTCCAGCGCGCTCAGCAGGTCGGCCAGGGTCGCGTTGCCCCAGGCGTGCTTGGCGAAGTACACCCGCAGCCCGGACAGGAAGTTGTCCTCGCCCACGTAGGCCACGAGCTGCTTGAGCACGCTCGCGCCCTTGGCGTAGGTGATGCCGTCGAAGTTGACCTCGACCGCCTGCAGGTCCGGGATGTCCGCGGCGACCGGGTGCGTGGACGGCAGCTGGTCCTGCCGGTAGGCCCAGGACTTCTCGATGTTGGCGAACCCGGTCCAGGCGGCCTTGTACTCGGTGGCCTCGGCCTGCGCGAGCACGCTGGCGAAGGTGGCGAACGACTCGTTCAGCCACAGGTCGTCCCACCAGCGCATGGTGACCAAGTCGCCGAACCACATGTGCGCCATCTCGTGCAGCAGCGTCTCGTTGCGCCGCTGGTACATGTACCGGGTGACGCGGCTGCGGAAGACGTAGTCCTCCAGGAAGGTCACCGCGCCCGCGTTCTCCATCGCACCCGCGTTGAACTCCGGCACGAACAGCTGGTCGTACTTGCCGAACGGGTACCGGACGCCGAACGACCGGTGGTAGAAGGCGAAACCCTGCTTGGTCTCGGTGAACAGCCGCTCGTGGTCCATGTGCGGGGCCAGCGAGGCGCGGCAGTAGATGCCGAGCGGGATGTCCTCCCCGCCCTCCTCGGTGAACACGTCCCGCCACTCCGCGTACGGGCCGGCGATCAGCGCCACCAGGTAGGTGGACATCGGCTTCGTCGTCTCGAAGTGGCGCCGGACGGCGCCGCCCTCGGTGTCCTCGGCCGACTCGACGGGCGCGTTGGAGATGACCTTCCAGTCCTCCGGCGCGGTCACCGTGAGCGTGTAGACCGCCTTCAGGTCGGGCTGGTCGAAGCAGGTGAACATGCGCTTGGCGTCGGCTGTCTCGAACTGCGTGTACAGGTACACGCTGTTGTCCACCGGGTCGACGAACCGGTGCAGGCCCTCGCCGGTGTTCATGTACCGGCACTGCGCGTGCACCACGAGCTCGTTGTTCTCGGCGAGGTCCGGCAGCCGCAGGCCGTCGTCCTCGCGGTAGCCGGACACGTCCAGCTCCACGCCGTTGAGGGTGGCCGACTCCACCGACGCGGCGATGATGTCGATCCACGTCGAGGCGCCGGCCTCGAGGCTGCGGAAGCGGACTGTGGTCCTGGACGCGAAGACCGTGTCGCCCGGCTTGCCGCCACCGTCGGTCAGGTCCAGGTCTATCTCGTAGGACTGGACCTCCAGCAGTTGCGCACGCTGCTGGGCTTGGTCGCGGGTCAGGTTCGGGGCGGCCACAGATCACCTCTGGTCGAGCTGGAAGTTGACAACCGTATCCAATCACGGCCGGCGGGAAGATGTTGACGGCCGACAGGGTTGTGCAGAACATGAGCGCCCATGAAGCCACGACCAAGGTCGACTTCTACTTCGACCCGGTCTGCCCGTTCGCCTGGATCTCCTCCCGCTGGATCCTGGAGGTGGAGAAGCACCGGGAGATCGACCTGCGGTTCCGGGTGATGAGCCTGTCCGTCCTCAACGAGGGCCGTGACCTGCCCGAGGAGTACCGCAAGCTGATGGACCGCGCCTGGGCGCCGGTCCGTGTCGCCGTCGCGGCCGCCGAGGCCAAGGGCGAGGAGGTGCTGCGCGACCTGTACACCGCGCTGGGCACCCGGATCCACAACGAGGGCCGCCAGGACCTCGACGAGATCATCGCCGAGGCGCTGGAAGAGGTGGGCCTGCCCGCCGAGTTCGCCGAGGCGGCCAAGTCGGACAAGTACGACGAAGCGCTCCGCAAGAGCCACCACGAGGGCATGGACCCGGTCGGCATGGACGTGGGCACGCCCACCATCCACATCGACGGCGTCGCGTTCTTCGGCCCGGTGCTCAACAAGATCCCCCGCGGCCAGGACGCGCTGAACATCTTCGACGGGTCCCGCCTGCTGGCCGGCTACCCGAACTTCTTCGAGCTCAAGCGCACCCGCACGGGCGGGCTGGACTTCTCCTGAGGGTTTAGCCTCGGTGGTGGATCAGAGCACCACCGAGGCTTCTTAAGGGAGAGACCAATGGCGGCCCCTGTCACTTCGTTCACCGGCCATGTCATCGACGGCCAGCAGATCGACGGCTCGGGGGAGCGCATCGACGTCGTCAACCCGGCCACCGACGAGGTGATCGCCTCGGTCCCGGCCGGTACGGCGGCGGATGTCGACGCGGCTGTGCGCGCGGCGAACACGGCTTTCCGGTCGTGGTCGGAGACTTCGGTGGCCGAGCGGGTCGATGTGATCCGCCGTATCGCGGCCGAGCTGACCGCGCGGCGCGACGAGGTGGCCTCGACGGTCACTGCCGAGATGGGCTCGCCGATCAGCTTCTCGGTGAACGTGCAGGCAAGCCTGCCCATCGGGGTGTCCGCCGGGATCGCCGACCTGCTCGAAACGGACTTCTCGTTCAGCGAGGAGATCGGCAACTCGCTGGTGCTGCGCGAGCCCATCGGTGTGGTGGGCTGCATCACGCCGTGGAACTACCCGTTGCACCAGATCGTGGCCAAGGTCGTGCCCGCGCTCGCCGCCGGGAACACCGTCGTGCTCAAGCCCAGCGAGATCACGCCGCTGACCGCGGGCCTGTTCATGGCGATCCTTGAGTCGGCCGGTGTGCCCGCCGGTGTGGTGAACCTGGTGCACGGCACCGGTCCCGTTGTCGGCGAGGCGCTTTCGGCGCACCCGGGCGTGGACATGATCTCGTTCACCGGCTCGACCCGCGCCGGCAAGCTCGTCACCGCCGCGGCAGCCGGGACAGTCAAGCGCGTCGCGCTGGAGCTGGGTGGCAAGTCCGCCAACGTGATCCTCGATGACGCGGACCTCGTCGCTGCCGTGAAGAAGGGCGTGGCGAACACGTACATCAACGGCGGCCAGACCTGCACCGCGTGGACCCGGATGATCGTGCCCAGCGGACAACACGATGAGATCGTGCGGCTGGCTGCCGACGCCGCGGCGAAGTACACCGTCGGCGACCCGACCGACCAGGCGACCCGGATCGGCCCGATGTCGTCCACCGCGCAGAAAAACCGCGTTCTGGGCTACATCAACAAGGGCATCGAGGAGGGCGCGACGCTCGCTTTCGGCGGCGCGGACACGAGTTCGCTGCCGTCGCCGGGCGCTTACGTTGCCCCGACGGTGTTCTCGAACGTCCGCCCGGAGATGGTCATCGCCCAGGAGGAGATCTTCGGGCCGGTGCTGTCGATCCTGCCGTACGAGACCGTGGACGAGGCCGTGGAGATCGCCAACTCGACGATCTACGGCCTCGCCGGCGCGGTCTTCTCCGGCGACCAGGACCGCGCTCTGGCCGTGGCCAAGCGGTTGCGGACCGGGCAGGTCAGCGTGAACGGCGGCTCGTTCAACCCGCTCGCCCCGTTCGGCGGCTACAAGCAGTCCGGCAACGGGCGTGAGCTGGGCCGCTACGGGATCGAGGAGTTCACCGAGGTGAAATCCATTCAGCGATGAGCGTTTCCCGTTGGGCGGCAACGAAGT
>CBIMJO010000936.1:0-4681 GCA_966244135.1 uncultured Actinocrispum sp.
GCACACGCGATCGCCGCGAGCACGAAGGCGAGCGACACCGAAGGTCCCGCGAAGTCCCCCGCCGTCCGCGCGGTGAGGGTGAAGATCCCCGCCCCGATGACGACCGCGACACCGAACACCGTGAGATCCCACGCGCTCAGGTTTCTCCTGAGCTTCGTGTCCGGCTCGTCCGTATCCGAGATCGACTGCTCGACCGTCTTCGTCCGCCACAACCCTGTCCCAGGCACCGTCGCCTCCCAACCCGCTCACGCCCGATCGCGTGATCAAGAGACTACGTCCTGCAACCACGTCCATGGGATCAACCAAGCAGGCGACCAGGCCGCCCAGGTGACGGAATCGTGACGTGACCCGAGTCGATCTCCACATTCATGCATTACCGGCCATAAGCCGAGTATTAGGCCCCACAGCTGCAGGGCAATGTCGTCGGTTCGCAATTCGGCGAAGCATTTCCCGGCACGAGAACGGGAAGATGTCGGCTTCCTCACATGTTCCCCAGAATATGGGTACGGCACTGGTCATCCCCTTCGCGATCATCGCACCGTTCGTCGGTGCGGCGATCCTTGTTGCCGACAAGAACATTCAGCTTCGCGGCCGGAACTGAGGTGGTTCGTTTTCGCGGCGGTGAAACGGTCGCTTGCGGGGAACCGATGAAGGGGCGCTGACGTCGGACAGTGGCCGGATGGATGCCCCAAGTGACCGGAGACCTTGCGTGAAGAGTAGGGACCGAGCAGCACGCAATCGGCGAACCACAGCCCTGACGTGGGGTTTGATGTGCGAGGTCGGCTTGGGCGGGATGCTCGTCATCTGGTCGAACGGCATCTGGCAGCCCGCGGGCCGGCAAGCGTTCGGGCACACCGGCTCGGTTGTGGTCGTCGCCATTGTGATGATCCTGGTCGCCCTGGGCATGGTCACTGTCCTGCTGGACGTCAGGCTTACCCGGGCACCGCGGCTCAGCCTCCTGCTCGCGCTGGCGATCGCCGCTGGGGCCCTCGGGACGATGACGATAACGACCTTCTTCCTCGAGCCCTACGGGCCAGGAATCCTCCTGGTACTCGACTTGATCGGCGTCGTTGTCGTGCTGCAGCAGATCACAAGGTCAGCAGCAGGGGGAAAACAATCGTGAACGACGACTTGCCGATGCAGTTCGCTCAACTGCAGCACTACGCCTCGGCACTGAACGAACTGATGACAGCTGCTCAGGCGCATGCTCCCGCACATTCCACCGGCGCTGACCAAACCGGGGCCGTGCGGGTGGCGATCGACCGTGACGGCCTGCCGGAGTCCTTCCACGTGGAGAACGACTGGGGCCGGCGGATCGAGCCGGAGTCCTTCGGCACGGCGGTCATGGACGCTTTCCAGGCCGCCATCAGTGATCGGATGCGGAAGTGGTCCCAAGCCCTCGCCGCAGACGGCTGGCGCGACCGTGCGGACCGGCTCAGGCAAGGCGAGCCGGCACCCGGACAGGTACCGCCCGCCTTCCGCAAGCCTGCACCGGTGGACCGGCCGCGGCCGATCGGCGTTGTCGCGGAGGACATGTTCAAGGCGTTCGACCGCGTGACAGCGGCTCCCTCGACACCGGCGGACACCACGGCGTGCGGCTCGGACCCGAGCGGAAAACTCACCATCACGTTGTCCCAGACAGGAATGACCGCATGCACGGCGGATGAACGGTGGACGGCCGACCAGACCGCTGCCCGGTTGATGAACGCACTGAGCCACGCTCTCCGGGCTGCCAGACAAGAACTTCGCGCGAAGCCGGCGACCGTGCCGCCCGCGAGTGGCCTGGATGGCCTGCTCGCCGAAGTGATGACGATTCTCCAAGATCCCCGCCATCTCGCTGACTGAAGGGGGACCCCGCCATGGCGCCGCCCACGGCAGAACAAGTGAAAACCGCGACTGAGGCACTGCGTAAGGACGCGGGTGTCTGGGACGAGGAGTCCGCGGAGATGACCAAGATCGCGGCCAAGGCCGACGGGCTCCGGCTCACCCGGATCGAGGCCGGTGTCTTCCAGGTCATCTTCGACGCCTACGGCCCGGCCATCGACCAGATCATCGCCCGGTCCCACGAAGGCGCGGACCGGATGTCCGAAGTCGGCAGGACATTGCGCTCGGTCGCGGACACCTACGAGAGCGAAGAGGCCGCCAAGGTCCACAAGGTGAAGAACATCTACTGACGGGGGGACGAGATGGAGTTCAGCGAGGCTCAGCTCAACGAGACGCTCGAGAAGATCAGCAGTGGCATCACCGACCTGTCGGCCAAGATCGACGAGGTGCCGCGAGCCGCGCACGCGGCGATGGATCACTGGTACATCCCCGACTTCATGGGGGACGCGATCGAGTGGTGTGCCACAAAGATCTGCGAACTGGCCAAGTGGCTGCTCAACAAGATCAAGGAGGCACTCGTCGGAGTCGCCGCACCGATCTGCTTCTTCAACTACTCCATCGACTGGCAGGACATCCGCGGTCTCGCGAACGGCATAACCGGCCGGCTCAAGCCGGAGGCGATGCCCGCGGTCACCAGCTGGACCGGCTCGGGGGCCAACGCGTACAAGACGATCATCAAGCCGCAGGGCGACGCCGCCGCCAAGATCGGGACGATCTCGGACAAGATCTCCACATCCTTGTACGTCTGCGCTCTTGCCGGGCTGACGTTCTATGTGGCCATCGCGATCATCCTGGCCAAGTTCATCGCCGCGATGGCCGTGGGCATAGCCGCTTTCAGTTCGGCGGTCTTCTCGTGGGCAGGCGCGGCGTTGGTCGTGGAAGAGGCCGGCGTGAACAGCGGTCTCATCTGGACCGCGATCAGCCTCCTCGTCGGACTCCTGGGCGCTCAGGCACAACAGCTCATCGCAGTGCACGGTGAGACGGTCGACAACAGCGCGTTCCCAGGTGGCAAGTGGCCGGACCCGCTGTCGAGCACCTACAACGATGCCACCGTCAAAGACGGCGATGCCGACTGGTCGCTGGGTTCCTGAGAGCGGCGAACACTGGAATCCGTCCGTGACATGGGGGATGACGCTGTGCGTCAGTGTGTTGACTGCGGCCATCGTGACCGGTTGTGGCAGTTCACCATCTGCTCATCGGTACGGGAGCATCAAGGAGTTGCCGGCGGCCGTCGCGAAGGCCACCGCGCCGAAGAAATCCGTCCGGATGGTGTTCGAACAGGATGGGCAGCCGACCGGTGGCGGCGGATGCCGGCTCACACCTAGTGGCGCGACGGTGGACGTCACCGTGCCATCCGCGGACCAGGTCGGCGCCCTCCCCGAGGGCTCCTGAACCTCAGCTGGAGGTGGCGGTGCGGTCGAGGTCGGGTTCGAGGTAGATCAGGCGGGCGGAGGGGACCTTGGTGCGGACCCGCAGTTCGGCGTCGTCGATGGCCTGGGCGACCTCCTCGGTGGACAGGCCGGGGCTCAGCGCGATCTTGGCCGCCACCAACAGCTCCTCGGGGCCGAGGTACTGCGTGCGGATGTGGATGACGCGTTCGACGCGGCCCGCGGCGAGTTCGTCGACGATGGTGTCCAGTTCGGTGGGGGTGGCGCCTTCGCCGATGAGGAGGCTCTTCATCTCGACGATCAGGATCACGGCGATGATGCCCAGCAGGATGCCGATCATGATCGTGCCGATGCCGTCCCACACCGGGTCGCCGGTGATCACCGACAGGCCGACGCCGATCAGCGCGAACACCAGGCCCAGCAGGGCACCCGCGTCCTCGAGCAGCAGCACCGGCAGTTCGGGTGTCCTCGACTGGCGGATGAACTGCCACCAGGTCAGGCTGCCTTTGAGCGACCGGGACTCGCTGATCGCCGTCTTGAAACTGTAGCTCTCCAGGCCGATCGCGACCACCAGGATCAGCACCGCGACGATCGGCGACTCCAGCGGCTCCGGCGACTCGACCTTGTGGATCCCCTCGTACAGCGCGAAGACCGACCCGAGGGTGAACAGCATCAGGGCCACGACGAACGAGTAGAAGTACCGGTCCCGCCCGTAGCCGAACGGGTGGTCACGGTCCGCGGCCCGCTGGGAGGTCCGCTGGCCCAGCAGCAGCAGGCCCTGGTTGGAGGTGTCCGCCACCGAGTGCACCGACTCGGCCAGCATCGACGAGGACCCCGTCACGAGGAACCCGACGAACTTGGCCACCGCGATGCCCGCGTTGGCCAGCAGCGCGGCGATGATCGCGCGAGTCCCGCCACCTGCAGACACTTGCCCTCCCTGGAGTCCGGATTGTCCGGACGAACCCTAACCGCCCGCGGTGGCGCGGAAGACCTGGGCCCTCGCGCCGGGGACCGGGGTCACCCGCGCGTCGGGATCACACGCCGCCAGCCAGGCGGACTGGCCACGGCCGAGCTCGACCTTCTTGCCCTCGGCCTGCAGGACCACGCCGCCCGCGGTGCAGATCACGATCTGCGGCCCGGACGAGGCCAGCAGGCCCTCGTGCGACTCGTCCGGCGCCCACTCCAGGCGGGACAGCTCGAACTCCAGCGCGTCCGTGGGGTACCGCCAGTGCCCGGTGTCGACCGAGGTCCCGGACAGCACGGGCATGTCCGCACACGTGAAGTCCAGCACCCGCAACAACTCCGGCACATCCACGTGCTTCGGGGTCAGCCCGCCGCGCAGGATGTTGTCGGAGTTGGCCAGGATCTCCCCGGCCGTGCCGTGCAGGTAGGTGTGCAGGTTGCCGGCG
>CBIMJO010000937.1:0-4678 GCA_966244135.1 uncultured Actinocrispum sp.
CTGCACCTGCTCGACCGGCTGGAGCGCGACGAGGAGGACCCGGACCAGCTGGCCACGTTGTTCCAGCTGGACCACCTGGCCACCCGGATGCGGCGCAACAACGAGAACCTGATGGTGCTCTCGTCCGGCAACGAGCTCGCCCGCCGGGCCGGCCCGCCGGTCCAGCTCGCCGACCTGCTGCGCGCCGCGGTGTCGGAGATCGAGCAGTACCAACGGGTCACCGTGCAGCCGCCGCCTTCGCTGACCGTGGTCGGCTACGCGGCCCGCGACCTCGTCCGGCTCACCGCCGAGCTGCTGGACAACGCGACCGCGTTCTCCGCGCCGGAGACCAGGGTCACCATCTCCAGCCGGCTGGCCGACGACGGCACGGTCGCGATCGACGTGCTGGACAGCGGGATCGGCATGCGCGACGAGGAGATCTTCGAGGCCAACGCGCGGCTGGCCGAGGGCGGCCAGCTGGACGCGTCGGCGTCCCGCCGGATGGGCCTGTTCGTGGTGGGCCGCCTGGCCAGCCGGCACGGCGTGCGGGTGGAACTGCACGGCGGCAAGGACATCGCCGGTATCCGCGCCACCATGACGGTCCCGGCCGAGCTGCTCGCCGAGGGCGAGTCCGACCACCAGCCCAAGCGCGCCAACGGCCACCATTTGTCCACTTCGGACATCGTGCAGGCGCTCTCCTCCGGTGCCGCGCCCGCGACCACGGTGGAACAGTCGGCGCCCCAGCCGGTCGTCCGCGGCGACCTGTTCGCCCCGGCGAACGCCGCCGAGGAGACCGCCACCGGCTGGTGGGAACCGGTGACGCCGCCGCCACCGTCCTCCCCGCCCGCCGAGCGCGGGATCCACGAGACCACCCCGATCTTCGACGAGATGATCTCCGCCTGGTTCGTCGCGGACAAGCCCGATGACGTCGGGTCGGCGCCCACCGAGACGTGGAAGTTCGAGGCGGACAAGGGTTTCGAGGCCGCGCAGGCGGTGGCGGAGCCGCCGCACCGGGTCACCGCGGCCGGTCTGCCGCAACGCGTCCCGCGCGAGAAACTGGTGCCCGGCAGCATTTCCGGCGACCAGACGCCCGCACAGACCACCGAGGGCCGGGGCGTCCACGAGGCCGAGGAGCTGCGCTCCCGGCTGGGCGGCCTGCAGCGCGGGCTGTCGCGCGCGCGGGGCGACCAGCCGCCGGCCACGGCCGCGGACAACGGTTTTCACGCCGCCGAGCTGGTGACCAAATCCCCTGAAGGTGTCACATCGGCGGGCTTGCCGCAGCGCGTCCCCCGGGAGAAGCTCGTACCGGGGAGCATCGCCTCACCGCCCGGGTTCGGCGAGGGCCTGGTGCGAGGCGAGCGGGGGGCACAGGAGGTTCGGGGCCGGCTGGACGAGCTCCAGCGTGGACTGAGCAATGGCCGGCGCAGCCTCGCCGGCCGGGAGAACGGACAGGAGACTCGATGAGCTCGCCCCAGTCCCAGCCGCACCAGTTCGGCTGGTTGGTCAACGACTTCGCCGAGCGGGTGGCCGGGGTGGCGCACACGGTCGTTGTGTCGGCCGACGGGCTGCTGCTCACCGCGTCCGCGCGGCTGCCGATGGACCGCGCCGACCAGCTCGCCGCGGTGACGTCCGGCCTGGTCAGCCTGACCCACGGGGCGTCCCGGTGCTTCGAGGCCGGGCCGGTGAAGGAGACCGTGGTGGAGATGGAGCGCGGGATCCTGCTGCTGATGTCGATCAGCGACGGGTCCTCGCTGGCCGTGCTGGCCGCGCCCAGCTGCGACATCGGCCAGATCGCCTACGAGATGACCATGCTGGTCGACCGGGTCGGCCAGATGCTCACCCCCGAGCTGCGTGCGGCACTGCAGGGTGCGCGGGGAATGACCGGGGCCGCGGTGTGAGCCGATGACGATCCACGAAGATGCCCCGCCGGGCCCGACCTTCGCCGATGTCCTCAATGGACTGACCTTCGGCCGCAAGGACGAGACGGCCGGGCCGCAGACGCCCACCCCCTCGCCGCGCCCGGCCGAACAGCCGGGGCCGGTGCTGGTGGAGATGCCCGACGACGATCCCGCGATGGTCCGGCCGTACGCCTGGACCGGCGGGCGCACCAGGGCGGGCGCGGAGATCCGGGTGGAGGCGATGATCTCCACCACCCCCGGCCTGGACGAAGAGGGCCTCGCCCAGGTCGAGCACCGCTCGATCGCCCGGCTCTGCCGTGCCCCGCGCTCGGTCGCGGAGATCTCGGCCGAGCTGGACATCCCGTTGCAAGTAGCCAAGATCGTGCTCGGGGACATGGTCGCCACCGGACTGGTCATCGTCCACCGGACGACCGGCCTGTCCGGCGGATCGTCGCATCTCGCGCTGATGGAAAGGGTTTTGGGTGGACTCCGCCGGCTTTAGCCCCGCGCAAGCAGTGATCCCGACGATGACGTCCGTGAAGATCGTGGTGGCCGGCGGGTTCGGGGCCGGCAAGACCACCTTCGTCGGCTCGGTCTCGGAGATCATGCCGTTGACGACCGAGGCGGTGATGACCGAGGCGAGCGTCGGCGTGGACGACCTCGACGCCTCCACCGGCAAGACCACCACCACCGTCGCCATGGACTTCGGCCGGGTGTCGCTGGACACCGACCTGATCCTGTACCTGTTCGGAACCCCTGGGCAGCAACGGTTCTGGTTCATGTGGGACGACCTGGTCCGGGGCGCGATCGGCGCGGTCGTGCTGGCCGACACCCGGCGGCTGGCCGACTCGTTCTCGCCGGTGGACTTCTTCGAGGAGCGCGGCCTGCCCTACATCATCGGCCTGAACTGTTTCGACGGCGAGCTGCTCCACAAGGTCGACGACGTGCGCGAGGCCCTCGCCGTCGACTCCCAGGTGCCGATCGTCCGCTGCGACGCCCGCGACCGCGAGTCCACCAAGCAGACCCTGATCACGCTGGTGGAGTACTCGGTCGAGCGCTGGATCGCCATCAACGGCGTCGCTGCGCACTAGTTCCACCCATCGGCACTATCGCTCGGCGGGCGTTGGCCCTACCCTGCCAGGACATGAGGCTTTCTCACGTTCTCCTGGCAGTGTCGCTGGGAGTGGGAGTGGTCGCAGTTCCCGCTGTTCAAGCGGCACCTGCGAGCTGGGTCGGGCCGTTGTCCACGCGCGGCCGCTACATCGTCGACGCGAACGGCGACCGGTTCAAGCTCAAGTCCGGCAACTGGCACGGCGCCAGCGGGACCTGGAACGGGTCCGGCGACATCAACGACCCGGCGAACCACCATGCCGGGGAGAAGGCCGACCAGGTCCCGCTGGGCCTGGACCGCGCGCCGATCGACGAGATCATCGACGGGTTCGCCGAGCTGGGCATCAACAGCGTCCGGCTGCCGTTCTCCAACCAGATGATCCACGACGCGAGCACGGTCCAGCTCGCGCGAAACCCGCAGCTCAGCGGGAAAACGCCGCTGCAGGTGTACGACGCGGTGGTGGACCGGCTGACCGCGCGCGGGATCGCGGTGATCCTCAACAACCACACCAACACCTCGCGCTGGTGCTGCGGCGTCGACGGCAACGAACGCTGGAACACGAGCCAGTCCGTGCAGCAGTGGCAGGACGACTGGGTGTTCATGGCCCGCCGGTATCGCGCGAACAAACGTGTTGTCGGAGCGGACCTGTACAACGAGGTGCGCCGGAACGTCTGGGACGACCCGAACTGGGGCTGGGGCGACGACCACGACTGGCAGATGGCGTCGCAGCTGGTGGCCGACCGGATCCAGCTGGAGGCCAACCCGGACCTGCTGATCATCGTCGAGGGCATCAACTGGACCGGCATCCCGATCGACGGCTTCGCACATGGCCGCCCGACCCTCGAGCCGGTGCGCAACCTCTCGCACACGTTGATCGACTCGGGCAAACTCGTTTACTCGGCCCACTTCTACGGCTACACCGGTCCGAACCACTCGGGCGCCACCGGCGTGGGCGAGACGCACGATCCGCGTTACCAGGACCTGTCGCCGCAGGAACTACGAGACGTGCTGTACCGCCAGGCCTTCTACGTCGCCGCCGAGAGCGGGCACTTCACCGCACCACTGTGGATCAGCGAGTTCGGCGTGGGCGGCCGGGAGAACACCGATCCGAAGTCCCGCGACTGGTTCAACCGGTTCGTCGACTATCTCATCCAGACGGATGCGGACTTCGCGTTCTGGCCGCTGGTCGGGTTCCACGAGAACCGCACCGGGAACGGCTGGGCGCTGTTGCACTGGGATTCCGCCGGGCACCGGATGGGCGTGTACGACGGTGACGACTGGCGAGAACCGGCGTGGACGCGGTTGATCAACGCACCCAGCCGGACCGGGCAGGTCCCACAGGTCGAGCGCTGGAACATGCTGAACCTGGATCACGCGGACTTCCAGCAGTCACGCAACGTTCGCACCTTGGGCGACTGGGATTCCGGTGCCCGTAAGGGAGTCTGCCCGGACGGCGAGCGGATCGCCGGGCTGAGCCACACCGGCAACCGTGGCCTCTGCACGAGTTCCGTTCCTACCAGTGGTTATGTCGTCGTCCGTGATGAGTCCTATGTGGATACCGATTGGGCGTCCGGGTACACGAAGCTGCAGTGCCCGCCCGACAGCTTCCTTGTCGGCTACGCGGTCAAAGGCGCGGCATTGGATGCGGCCTTGTGCGCGAAGACGGGTTCGTTGGGGCGCACCGGGCGGA
>CBIMJO010000938.1:0-4672 GCA_966244135.1 uncultured Actinocrispum sp.
TGAACAGCAGGTTGTCCCGGGCGGTGTCGGCCATGGCCAGGTACAGCTCGCCGGTGTCGTCCTTCAGGCCGTGACCGGTGAAGTACAACAAGGTCAGGTCGTCGCGCCGGCGATCGCGGTAGAAGTCGCCGATCGCATGGCCCACCACATGATGCGGCTTGTTCACCAGGGTGGTGACCTCGAACCCGGCGATCGCGGGGTCCCGGAGCACACCCGCGAGCGCCTCGGCGTCGTGCGCGGGCGCGGTCAGCTGCCGCAACCCACTGTCCTCGTACTGGTAGGTCGCGATCAGCAGAGCGAATCGGCCGGTCATCGTGCCCCGTATGTCGCTTCCGCACGAACGAGCGTGTCGCCGGTCATCCGTTCGGAGCAACGCGGTCAAGAATCACCGAACGCCACATCGAGCGCTGACACCCACGGATGCGGTCCGTACGTCTCGAGAATGGCCGCGCTCAGCCATTGCCGCTGCGCCGGACCGAGCAGCGGCACGACCTCCGCGAAGTCCCGCCGGTCCTTCGCACGCGGCTCCCGCGCCTTGTAGAACAGCTGAATCTCCGGCGCCAGGAACGGAATCCCATCCGCCCGCAGCCCGATCCCCGCCACCGGTCGCCGCAGCGCGGGATTCCGCCGCGAAACCCACACATCCCCGTCGGCCTCATCGGCCATCACCTGAACCCGCCAAGGCCGGTCCGGCCCCGGCCGGCACCAGATGTCGTGCACCTGCGGCCCCAGCACTTCCCCGTCCGCCCATGGCCGCAACGTCCCAGGCGGATCCGCCGCCCACAACTCCCACCCGGCCAAAGCCCGCTGCACGGCCGCCAAATCCCGCCGCAGCACAAGGACATCGATATCCCCGTGCGAGCGGAACGCCCGCCCCACCGCGAGCTCGATGGCGTACCCACCAGCCACCCACCAGCGCGGAACGTCCGCGAACAGCTCGGCGACCTCAGCCACGGACGCCGGTTCCCACGTCCACAACAGACTCAGCGGCTCACTCCTCGACGGGCGGCTCGGCAGACTGGGTGCCCCGCGGGATCTGGGCCACGTCGTTCACGAGTTCGCCCAGCTCCCGGACGATGTCACCGGCCGCGGCGGCGATGATGCCCGCGATCCGGCTCAGGTGGTGCGCCGCGGTCTCGACCACTTCCTGGATGGTCTCGGTCTGGCTCGCCATGGGTTGCCTCCCCGACTCCTTGGTTCGGTGCCCACCGTAGCCGGATTCGCGAAAGACAGGCATAGACATCGGATGTATCAAGGTGGTAAACCTTTTCAGAACCGTTGACTCGGGGCAAGGCATCCGATGAAATCCTCCGCACAGAGCGGCAAGGAGGCCGGCGATGAGAAAGGTCTGGGCCTTAGGGGCGGCCGTCGCGGTCTGCCTGACGGCGTGTTCGGTCAAGCAGGACACCGGCGGCGGTACCGGTTCCACGGGCGCTGGTTCGGCAGGGGCGAAGGAGATCAGTTTCCTCACCTTCGAGACGCCCAACCTGCCCCCTGCCTACTGGGACGCGGCGATCAAGCGGGTCACCGACAAGTACCCCGACATCAAGGTGAACAAGCTGGTCGCGCCCACCACGCAGGGCCGCACCCCGTATGCCAAGCAACTGCTGCAGTCCGGCCAGTTCCCGGACGTGATGATCGCGGTCGACCCGGCCGGGTTCGCCGAGGCGGGCAACCTCTACGACTGGAAACCCGAGGAGCTCAAGGACTTCCAGTTCCCGGACGCCAACCCGATCAAGGGCGGCCACCACCAGCTGCCGGCCAACACGCAGACCATCCCGCCGGTCTACTACAACAAGAAGCTGTTCGCCGACGCGGGCATCACGAGCACGCCGAAGACCTGGGCCGAGCTGCTCGCCGCGTGCGAGAAGCTGAAAGCCAAGGGGGCTCAGCCGTTCGTGATCGGCGGCGGCAAGGACGGCTTCCCGGCCAGCATGATCATGACCGGTGTGGTCAGCGTCGATGTCTACGGCAAGACCCCGGACTGGCTCACCCAGCGGCGGGCCGGCAAGGTCAAGTTCAGCGACCCGGACTTCACCAAGGCGGTGCAGAAGTTCGCCGACCTGTCCACGAAGGGTTTCCTGAACAAGGACAGCGTGTCGCGCGACTACGCCGCCACCGAGCAGGCGTTCCTCAACGGTGAGGGCGCGATGTACCCGATGGGCAACTGGTTCGCGGCCAACGCCGACACCAAGAAGCACGACTTCGACATCGGCGTGTTCAACTTCCCCAGCGACGACGGGAAACTCGTCGTGCCCGCGTACACCGGCGGCGGGATGAGCGTGAACGCGCACTCCAAGAACCTGGACGCGGCGAAGAAGTTCGCCATCGCGTTCCAGACCGACAAGGGCCAGATCGACGTGTCGGTCAAGGCGGACGGCCTGGTCCCGGCGATCAAGGGCTACCAGATGCCTTCGGACATCGGGCCCGTGCTCAAGGCCGGCTACGACCTCTACAAGGAGGCCGTGGACAAGAAGGCCATCGTGAACTCGTTCGGCTGGGAGACCGCGGATGACGGGCTGCTGCCTGGCATGAAGGAGAAGTTCTACGCGGTGGCGCAGGACATCGTGACCGGGCGCAAGAGTGTGGCGGAGGCGTGCGCCTACCTCGACACCGAGTGGGAAAAGGCGAAGTAGGGGGATGGCCGCCGCCACTGAGGTCACCGCACCGCCGGAGAGTTCTCGCAGGGACGGCGGTGCGGTGACCGAGGGCCGCCGCAAACGTCCATTGTGGCCCCGGGTCTGGCACTTCGTGTCGTTCGGGGCGCCCGGGGTGCTGGTGTACGTGTGCTTCGTGCTGGCCCCGATCGTGATCAGCTTCGGCTACAGCCTGACCAACTACAACCCGTTCAACCCGCCGATCCGGTTCGTCGGCCTGGACAACTTCGGGCTGCTGTTCCAGGACGACGAGTTCCTCACCGCGCTCAGGGTGACGTCGATCCTGACGTTGATCGTGGTGATCGTGCCGAACGTGCTCGGCCTCGGCGTGGCGCTGCTGCTGGACAAACGCGGTGGTCTGTACAACGCGCTGCGCAGCGTGTTCTTCACGCCGGTGATCCTGAGTTCGGTGGTGGTCAGCATCATCTGGTCGCGGCTGCTGGACAGCCAGGGGCCGCTGAACCAGTTGCTGCGCTGGCTGGGGGTTGCCAAGCCGCCGGGGTGGCTGTCCGATCCGGACATCGCGCTGTACTCGGTGGCGTCCATTGTGTGCTGGCAGATGCTCGGGTTCTGTGTCGTCGTCTATCTCGCTGGGCTGCAAGGGGTTCCGCAGGAACTGTTGGAGGCGGCCGCGATCGACGGCGCCGGGCCGGTGCGCCGGTTCCGCGCGGTCACCTGGCCGCTGCTGGCGCCCTCGTTGACGATCAACACGGTCGTGCTGCTGATCTCGGCGTTCAAGACCTACGACTTCGTCAAGGTGATCACCAACGGCGGACCGGGAACCGGTGCCACCGCGACGATCGCGTTCAACGTGCTGCAAACCGGCTTTGATGCCAACCATGTTGGCTATGCGTCGGCGATGGCGATCCTCATGCTGATCATCGTCGCGGTCGTCACAGCGATCGTGCTGCGGCTGCTGCAACGCCGGGAGGTGGACCTGTGACCCGGCCGTGGGTGCGCCCGGCGGTGGCCATCCTGGTCAGCGCGATCTTCTTCGTGCCGCTGTACCTGGTGCTGGCCAACACGTTCAAGCGTGGTGACCTGATTTCCTCGGACCCGGCGGCACCGCCGTGGCCGCCCACTTTGGACAACATCATAGCGGTGGTCTCCAGGCCCGATCAGCTGTTCTGGGTCAGCCTCACCAACAGCATCGTGGTCACCGTGCTTTCCGTTGCGGTGCTTACTGTGCTGTCGGCGATGCTCGGGCACTACCTGGCCCGCACCAGGAACAAGTGGACTCGCGCGCTGACCCTGGTGTTGTTGTCCGGCTTGATGATCCCGCCGCAGGTGATCCTCATCCCGATCTCCGACGTCCTGCAGATCGCCAACCTCATGACAACCCTGCAGGGGCTGGTGCTGTTCAACGTCGGCTACTACGTGCCGTTCGGGGTGTTCGTGTTCAGCGGTTTTATCCGGGGAATACCGCTGGAGCTGGAGGAAGCGGCCATTCTGGACGGTGCCCGCCGCGGCCAGGTGTTCTGGCGCATCGTTTTCCCCCTGCTGCGCCCCGCCACCGCCAGCGTGATGATCTTCCTCGGCGTCTGGATCTGGAACGACTTCATCGACCCCCTCATCATCCTCGGCCCCAGCCAAGGCACCACCGTGACGACGGGCATCTACCGCTCCATCGGCCAGTACCAAGCCGACTTCGGCAGCGTCTTCGCCCTCATGTTCCTGGCCACCCTCCCGGTCCTGATCTTCTACCTGTTCCTGCAGAAGCATTTCGTCAAAGGCCTCACCGGCGGCGCCACCAAGGGCTGAGCGTTGGCTACGAGGAGATCGTTCCGGTGCCGAGGGGGCGGCTGACCAGCTGGTCGCGCAGGGCCAGGCGGGTTTCGGGGTCGCCGATCTCCCGGAGCATGGCGACGAAGGGGGCGTTGAAGGCCAGTTCGGGGAACCAGGCGGGCAGCAGGCGTTCGATGTGCTCGATGCCGTCGCGGAGTTCGGTCACCGAGGCGGGGGTTCGTTGGGGTGAGAGCTTGCGCGGCCACCCCCTCGTTCTCCCGGATCAGACC
>CBIMJO010000939.1:0-4666 GCA_966244135.1 uncultured Actinocrispum sp.
CCGTCGAACTCGCCGGAGCTGCCCCACCACGCGAACGTGAGTGTGTGTGCGGGGCCGACGATGGACATGCAGATCCTGCGCGACCTGTTCGACGGCTGTGCCGGAGCGTGCGATGTGCTGGGCGTGGACACCGCGTTCCGCGACCAGGTCCGCGCCGCGCGGCAGCGGCTGGCCCCGATGAAGGTCGGTTCCCGCGGCAACATCATGGAATGGCTGTACGACTGGGTGGAGACCGAGCAGAACCATCGGCACATCTCGCATCTGTACGGCCTTTATCCCAGCAACCAGATCACCCGGCGCGGCACACCGCCGTTGTTCACCGCCGCCCGCCGGACCCTGGAGCTGCGCGGTGACGCGGGCACCGGGTGGTCGCTCGCCTGGAAGATCAACTTCTGGGCGCGGATGGAGGAGGGCGGCCGGGCGCACGACCTGCTCCGCTCGCTGGTGACCACGGACCGGCTCGCGCCCAACATGTTCGACCTGCACCCGCCGTTCCAGATCGACGGCAACTTCGGCGCCACGTCCGGCATCGCGGAGATGTTGCTGCACAGCCACAACGGCGAGCTGCACGTGCTGCCCGCGCTCGCCCCGGCGTGGCCCGCCGGGAGTGTGAAAGGACTGCGCGGCCGCGGTGGGTACACGGTCGGCGCCGTCTGGAGTGGCGGCCGGGCCACCGAGCTGTCGGTCGCCGCCGACCGCGCCGGTGATGTCCGGATCCGCAGCCGGATGTTCACCGGCACGTTCGACCTGCTCGACGTCACCAGTGGCGCGGCGGTCCAGCCGGCCAGACCCGAGCCGGACGTGATCCAGTTCCCGGGCCAGGCCGGGCACACCTACCGCGCCACCGGCCAAGGGGCCGGACCGGTGGTGCAACCGGGTGTGTACTACCGGCTGCTGGCCCAGCACAGCGGCAAGGCGGCCGACATCTCCGGCGGGTCGGCGGCCGCAGGTGCCGCGCTGATCCAGTGGCAGGTCACCAGCGGTCTCAACCAGCAGTTCGATTTCGTGGACTCCGGTGGTGGCTACTACCGGATCAGGGCGCGGCACAGCGGATTGGTGCTCCAGACGGCGGGCACGAACACCGGTGCGGACATCACCCAGCAGCCGGACACCAACGCCGCGAGCCAGCAGTGGCAGGTGGCCGACCAGGGCGGCGGGATCGTCAGCCTGGTCAACCGGCTGAGCGGCCTCGCGATGGATGTGTGGAGTGCGTCCACCGTGGACGGTGCCCGCATCTCCCAGTGGACCGTCACCGGCGCCGCCAACCAGCGGTTCGGGCTCCAATCTGCTTAGGACACAACAACTCTCGTCATACCGAGGAGTCGCTTGATGTCGAGGTACAGATCCCTGTTCGCGGCGGTCGCGGTCGGAGCGCTGGTCGTTCTGGCCGCGGGGACCGCGCAGGCCGATGGTCCCAGCGCGGCCGCGCCGACCGCCGGGTGCGGCAAGGCACCAACGCTTACCAGCGGGTCGCACACGATCCAGAGCAGCGGCCAGAACCGCAGCTATATCCTGAGGATTCCCAACAACTACGACAACAACCACCCCTACCGCCTGTTCGTCGGCCTGCACTGGCTGGGCGGCACCGCCAACGACGTCGACTCGGGCGGGACCGACGGCTACAACTGGTCCTACTACGGGCTCAGGCGGCTGGCCGACACTGCCGGCAACAGCACGATCTTCGTCGCGCCCCAAGGAAACAGCAATGGCTGGGCCAACCCCGGTGGCCAGGATGTGACCTTTGTGGACGACCTGCTCAGGCTGTTGCAGGGGGGTCTGTGCATCGACACGACACAGACCTTCGCCGGTGGCTTCAGTTACGGCGGAGCGATGAGCTACGCGCTCGCCTGCGCCCGGCCGTCGGTCTTCCGCGCGGTCGCGGTCTACTCCGGTGCGAACCTCAGTGGCTGCAGCGGTGGCACCCAGCCGGTCGCCTACATCGGGATGCACGGGATCGGCGACAACGTCCTGAACATCTCCCAAGGACGGTCGTTGCGCGACACCTTCGTCCGCAACAACGGCTGCGCCCAGCAGAACCCGCCGGAGCCCGGCGCCGGTAGCCGGACCCACATCGTCACCGCCTACTCCGGGTGCAAGGCGGGGTATCCGGTTGTCTGGGCCGCGTTCGACGGCGGGCACGATCCCGGTCCGCGCGATGGGTGCTCCTGCAGTGGCTGGCAGACCTGGACTTCCGGCGAGGTCTGGAAGTTCTTCACGCAGTTCGGTTCCGGCAACCCGCCACCACCGGGCGGACCGGTCGAGGTCGGCGTGAAGTACCGCATGGCGGTCGCGCAGAGCGCCCTGCCGGCGGACATGCAGGGCCCGTCTCCCGCCGCCGGTGCCGTGCTGATCCAGTGGCCGAGCAACGGTGGTCTCAACCAGCAGTTCGACTTCGTGGACTCCGGTGGTGGCTACTACCGGATCAGGGCGCGGCACAGCAACCTGGTCCTGCAGGTCACGAACAACAACGCCGGGGCCGACATCGCCCAGCAACCGGACACCAACGCCGCGAGCCAGCAGTGGCAGGTGACCGACCTGGGCAGTGGCGCGGTGAGCCTGACCAACCGGCAAAGCGGCCTGGCGATGGGTGTCGCCGGGTCGTCGACCGCGGACGGCGCTCACATCTCCCAGTCCGCCTACACCGGCAGCGCCAGCCAGCGATTCCAGCTCCAGCGCGCCTGATCCCGGAAAGGCAATAGTCTGCTTCGCCGTACCGCACGCCCGGTACGGCGAAGTAGCTGCGTGTTTGGGGTAGATCCGATGTCTGGGAACGTTCCCAGAAAATATGCGACCTTGCCATGGTGTTGACAACGACTTCTGGACGTTGGATTCTGGAAGCGCTCCCAGTGATGCGAGTGGAGGTCCCTGCATGACCACCAGACCTTGCGGACCCAGACCCCGATGGGCTGCCGTGATCACCGTCCTAGCGGCCCTGAGCATGGCTCTACTGGCCGCCGGACCCGCCGAGGCGCACGGCGCCCTGATGGTCGCGGGCAGCCGTACTTTCCTTTGCTACCAGGACGGCATCACCTCGACCGGGCAGATCGTCCCGCAGAACCCGGCGTGCCAGGCGGCCGTCTCGCGCAGCGGCATCACCCCGTTGTACAACTGGTTCGCCGTCGGCAACCGCAGTGGCGCCACCAGTGGCGGCACGGTGGGCTTCATCCCGGACGGCAAGCTGTGCAGCGGCGACAGCAACTACTACGACTTCTCCGGGTTCGACCTGGCCAGCGCCGACTGGCCGAGGACCCACCTGACCTCGGGCGCCACGATCCAGTACCGGTACAACAAATGGGCGGCCCACCCGGGCTCGTTCCGGTTGTACGTCAGCAAGGACGGCTGGAACCCGAACCGGCCGCTGACATGGGCCGACATGGAGACCACGCCGTTCTTCTCGGTGACCGACCCGCCCTCGGTCGGCAACCCGGGCAGTATCAACAGCTACTACTACTGGAACGCCCCGTTGCCGTCGAACAAGACCGGCAGGCACATCATCTACTCGGTCTGGGCGCGGTCGGACAGCTCGGAGACCTTCTACGGCTGTTCCGACGTGGTGTTCGACGGTGGCAACGGTGAGGTGACGGGGATCGGCGCGGGTGCGCCGCCGCCACCGGCCGCCCAGTGCAAGGCGACCTACGCGATCACCACCACCTGGCCGGGCGGGTTCCAGGCCGAGGTCACCGTGACGAACCCGAACACGGCCACCATGTTCGGCTGGACGGTCAGCTGGGTGCTCGCCAACGGTGAGACGGTCAACAGCGCCTGGAACGGCACGCTGACCCAGGCCGGATCGCTGGCAACGGTCAAGGCCACCGACTGGAACCGCACGCTGCAACCCGGTGCGAGCACGTCGTTCGGGTTCACCGCGAACCAGCCGGGCAGCCCCACGCCGCCCACGAGTGTCACATGCCAGAGCCCATGAGTGCTCCAGGCGGCGTCGCACAGCGGCGCCGCCTGGTCATGGCGGTGGCAGCGGTGGCCGCGGTGGCGGTGTTGGCTGCGCTGGCCGCGTGCAGCACAGCGACGACACCCGACATGGCGGACATGCCGGGGATGATGCACGCGCACGAAGCCGGTGCTCCGGCAGCGCCAGTGGTGGCCGAGGCCGAACCGGGCGGGACTGGCCTGTCGGACGCCGCGGGCGGGTACTCGCTCGCCATCGAGAAGACGGACACGTTCTCCTTTCGTATCAACGGATCCAACGGGCAGGCGGTCACCCGCTACCAACCGTACGAGAGCAGGCTTGTCGTGCTCTGCGTGATCCGGTCGGACCTGTCCGGCTACCACCTGCTCGATCCCGCGATGCGGCAGGACGGCACCTGGACCGCGCCCCTGCCCGCCCTGGCGCCAGGCTCGTATCGCGCGTTCGTCAGCTTCGCCGCCCCGGACTCCAGTCAGGGCACTCCTTTGCGCTACACGCTTTCGCAGCCGTTCGTCGTCGAAGGCCAGGCGCCGGACACCCCGCTGCCCGAGGCCTCGGCCACCACGACCACGGACGGGTTCACGGTGACCTGGACCGGGCCGCCGAAGGCCGGGGTGCCGGCGCCGGTCAGTGTCTCCATCGCGAAGGGGGACAAGCGGGTCGAGTACGTCGACCGCTTCCTGGACGGCTACGCGCATCTGACCGCGTTCCGCGCCGGTGACCTTGCCTCCGCGCGGTTCCTGG
>CBIMJO010000940.1:0-4661 GCA_966244135.1 uncultured Actinocrispum sp.
TGGCCGACCAGGGCTTTGCCGGGCTGGTCACGGATGGGCGCGGCACGCCGGGCCGTGGGCCGGAGTGGGAGCGGGCGATCGCGTTCGACTTCGCCGACGTGACCCTGATCGACCAGGTCGACGCCCTGCACGCGGCCGCGAAGCAGTACCCGGACCTGGACCTGTCGCGGGTCGCCATCCGCGGCTGGTCGTATGGCGGGTATCTGTCCGCTTTGGCCGTGCTGCGGCGGCCGGATGTGTTCCACGCGGCCATCGCGGGCGCCCCGGTCACCGATTGGCGTCTTTACGACACGCACTACACCGAGCGTTATCTGGGCCGGCCGGAAACTCACCCAGAGGTGTACGAACGGAACTCACTCCCCGCCGACGCGCCGAACCTCGAGCGACCGCTCATGATCATCCACGGGCTGGCGGATGACAACGTGGTCGTGGCGCACTCGCTGCGGCTTTCCTCGGCGCTGGTGGCCGCGGGCGTTCCGCACACGCTGCTGCCGTTGCCCGGCGTCACCCACATGACGCCGCAGGACGCCAAAACCGCAGAGAATTTCCTGTTGCTGCAAACCTCGTGGCTCCACGACGTCCTCGGTAGGGTCGCCGTCTAACGGCGCGCAAGGAGGACACACATGGGACGGTGGGGCATCACGCTGCCCCTGACCGGGGTCCCGCTCACGGAGCATCGTGACCTGGTCAAGGAGCTGCCCGGCCTGGGCTACACCGACGTCTGGTCGGCCGAGACAGCGGGGACCGACGCGTTCACGCCGCTCGCGCTGGCCGCCGAATGGGCGCCCGAGCTGCGGCTGGGCACGGCGATCGCCCCGGTCTACACGCGCGGCCCCGGGCTGCTGGCGATGACCGCGGCCACCATCGCCGAGCTGGCCCCGGACCGGTTCGTGCTGGGCATCGGCACGTCCTCGCCGGTGATCGTGGAGAACTGGAACGGCCTGCCGTTCTACGAGCCGTTCAAGAAGACCCGCGACACACTGCGGTTCCTGCGTTCGGCGCTGGCCGGTGAGCGGGTGTCGGAGACCTACGACACGTTCACGGTCAACAGGTTCAAGCTGGAACGCCCGCCGCAGCCGCCGCCCAAGATCATGCTGGCGGCGCTGCGGCCGGGCATGCTCAGGCTGGCCCGCCGCGAGGCCGACGGCGCCATCACGAACTGGCTCGCGCCCACCGACGTGCCCCAGGTCCGGGCCGAGGTCGGCGAGGGCTTCGAGCTGGTGGCGCGGGTGTTCGTGTGCCCGACGCCGGACGTGGACGCCGCGCGCGGCCTGGGCCGGCTGCTGATCAGCAGCTACCTGACCGTGCCGGTGTACAAGGCGTTCCACGACTGGCTGGGCCGCGACGAGCTGCTCCGCCCGATGCACGAGGCCTGGGCCGCGGGCGACCGGGCCGCGGCCAACCAGCTCATCCCGGACGAGGTGGTCGACGACCTGATCGTGCACGGGACGCCGGAGCAGTGCCGGGCGCGAGTGGCGCAGTACATCGAGCAGGGCCTGGACACGCCGGTCATCAGCGTCCTGCCGACCGGCGAGGATCCGCGGAAGCTGGTCAGGGCGCTGGCGCCGGAATGACCGGCGCGTCGATGGAGGCGGCGGTCGCGCGGCTGTGCTTCCCGTACGGCGACCCGGGCGGGGTGATCACCAGCGGCGGCACCGAGTCGACATTGCTGGGCCTGTTGCTGGCCAAGAAGGACGCGGCCGGCGCCCCGGTGCGGGTGGTCTGCACCCGGGGCAGCCGGCCCAGCGTCGCCCGGGTGGCGGCCCAGCTGGGCCTGCCCACGCCGTTGGTGCTGGACTCGCTGGACGGGCTGGCGGACGTGCTCGGCACGCTCACCACCCCGACCGCCGTCGTCGCCACCGCGGGAACCATTGACACCGGGGAGATCGAGCCGCTGCGGGCGGCCGCCCGGGTCTGCCGGATGCGGGGGACCTGGGTGCACGTCGACGCGGGCGAGGCGGGCGTGGCCCTGTTCAGCGACCGGTTGCGGCCGGTGCTGGACGGGATCGAGCTCGCCGACTCGGTGGCGCTGGACTTCCCCGAGCTGGCGGCCGGGTTGCTGGCAGTGCGCGCGGCCGAGCTGCTCGCGCACGTGCGTCCGCCCGCGAGTCCCGGTGTGTCGGCGACGTTCCGCGCGCACCGGCACCGGCTGGCGCGGGACTTCGAGGAACGCTGTGACCTGGCGGCCGACCTGGCCGACGCGATCTGCGACCGGCGCAATCCCGTGCTGTGGCACCGGCCCGCACTGTCCACAGTGGTCTTCCGGCCCGCTTCCGGTCTCGCTGAGGCGTATGCCCGGATGGTCTCGGCCGGGTTCCCGGTGGAACGAACCCGTGCGGATGGCGGCGAATGGCTGAAAATCGCCGTCCCGCCCGGGCTGGACGTGGCTTCACTGCTGGATTTGACCGGTCCGCCGCTCACTGTCGGCGACGGCTCTCACTCCGAATGACTAGTGCCACCCGGGATCGGCTCACGTAGGCTGACATGGCATTACTCCGTTGTGTCCCCCACTTGGATGCGAGGTCGCACATGGAAAACACTGCCCCAGCCAGCGGTCTGCTGATCGAAGTCGAGCCCCTGACCACGGCTGTGGACCGTGGCAAGGCCAACGGCGCCGTCACCGACAACGACGGCAACGACTGAGTGGGAACACCGCTCACGCTGGCTGACCTCGTGGCACCGCTCGAGGTCAGCCAGTTCCTTTCCTCGGTGCAGGGCCAGGCCCACCACCGGTTCCCCGGAACCGCCGGCCGGTTCGCCTCGCTGTTGCCCTGGTCCACCCTCAGCACGGTGCTGCGCCAGCACCGGCTGGACTTCCCCCGGCTGCGCCTCGCCATGGACGGCGACGTCGTACCGACCCACTCGTACACCGAGATGGTGACCCCCAAGCGGGGCGGGCCCATCCCGCGGTTGCTGTCGGCTCCCTTGGGCCAGCACCTGCGCAACGGCGCGACCCTCGTGCTGGACTCGGTGCAGGAGCTGGTCGACCCGATCGGTGAGCTGTCCGCGTCGCTGGAGCACTCGCTGCGCGAACGCGTGCAGGTGAACATGTACGCGGGCTGGGGCAAGACGCACGGGTTCGACGTGCACTGGGACGACCACGACGCGTTCATCCTGCAGGTCTCCGGCCGCAAACGCTGGCGCGTCCACGGGACCACCCGGCCCGCGCCGCTCTACCGGGACGTCGAGCCGCCGCCGCAGCCACCGGCCGAGCCGATCGCCGACTTCATGCTCGAGGACGGCGACGCCTTGTACGTGCCGCGCGGGTGCTGGCACGACGTGTCCGCGGTGGGGGAGGAGTCGCTGCACATCACCATCGGCTTCAACCCGGCGACCGGGATCGACCTGGTCTCCTGGCTGGCCGACCAGCTGCGCACGAACGAGGCCTTCCGCCGTGACCTGCCCCGGTTCGGCACCGCGCAGGACCGTTCGGCGCGGTCGGCGCAGCTGCGGGACGGGATCCTGGAGCTGCTCACCCCCGATGTGGTGGACCGGTTCCTGATGGACCGGGACGCGCAGGCGCCCGCGCTGCCCCGGCTGGGGCTGCCGTGGGTGGCGACCTCGGACCTGCTGCCGCCCTCCGATGACGTCGAGGTGCGGCTGCTGACCCCGCGGGCGGTGCTCAACCAGGGCGAGGCCACTGTGACTCTGCTCGCAGCGGGCAGCCGGTTCGTGTTCGCGTCGGCCGCCGCGCCGGTGCTGTCCGCGCTGGTCGCGTCGCCCGTCTCGACGATCGGGTCGCTCGTGTCGGTGGCCGCGCCGTCGCTCGATCGGGGGACTGTGCGGGCCTTGCTCGGCGAACTGATCACCCAAGGGCTGCTCGCAGTGGGCTGATCGGGTAACATTAGGTATGCCTAAGGTAAGTTCCGGTTTCGGTGGGTATACGGTCCTATGACCGTCGAAGCCACCGAGACACCAGTGCCCGCCGGGGCGCTGCCGGGATGTGCGGTCGTCGCACGGATGCTCGGCGGTAGCCCCGCCGGCACTGCCGCGTTCATGACGTCCTGGCTGCTGATCGAGTATCCGGGGCCGTGGCCGTCGGATGCGCTGGAACAGGTTCTTGCTGCTGCCTTCTCCGACTCCCAGCGCGCCGTCCTGGAGGACCTGCGCACCGCTGGGCTGCGCCCGTTGCTGATTCGCCAGCCGGGCAAGCACGTTCGCGACGTCTCGCTGCACGGCCGGCGGGTCTTCGTCGGTGGCGACGGGCCTTCGGGCCGGTGGATGGAGTCGTTCACCATCGACTCGTTGACGGACTTGGACTCCCTCGACCTGCGGGCGATCGCCGCCGGCCGGGGCGGCGTCGGCACGCCGATGTCCGGCCCGATGTTCCTGGTCTGCACGCACGGCACCAAGGACATGTGCTGCGCGCTGCTGGGCCGTCCGCTCGCCGCCTCGCTGAGCGCCATCCACCCGGGCCGCGCCTGGGAGGTCAGCCACGTCGGCGGCGACCGCTGGGCCGGCAACCTCCTGGTCGTCCCGGACGGCTACCTGCACGGCCAGCTCGACCCGGCCGAGGCCGCCAACGTGGCGGCCGCCGCCGTCGCGGGCGAGGTCGAACCCGAGCACCTCCGCGGCCGCACCGGCGCCACCAACCAGTGGCACCAGTACGCCGAGATCGCCCTGCGCCGGCCCGCCCAACCCGAGCGCGGCGCCTTCTCGCG
>CBIMJO010000941.1:0-4660 GCA_966244135.1 uncultured Actinocrispum sp.
CGTGTCCGCCCGCGCGGCGGACGGCTGACCGAGCGCGCCGGAACGGCGGAGCTCGGCGATGTCCTCGGGGCCATAGCCGTATTCAGTCAGGACGCGGACGGTGTCAGCTCCCGGTGCCACCGGAGCACGCGGTGGTTCGGGCGCGGACCGGCTCAGCTTGATCGGCACGCCCACCCCGCGGTACCCGCCGTCGCGCACCACCATCGCGCGATGCTGCGCCTGCGGTGACGTCAACGCTTCGGCCACGTCGTTGACCGGGGCCGCCGGCACACCGCGCATCGCGAGCTTCCCCGCGAGATCGTCCGCGTGGAAGGCCAGGAACAGCGGCCCCAGTTCCGCGAGTAGCTCTTCCCGGTTCGTGACCCGGTCCCGGTTACGGCGGAAGCGGACGTCGCCGGCGAGCTCCGGACGGCCGAGCACGTCTGTGAGCGCGGCGAACTGCGCGTCGCTGGCCGCGGCCACGAAGAGGGTTCCGTGCCCGGCGGTGGCGAACACCTGGTACGGAGCGACGTTCGGATGAGCCGCGCCGAGGCGCTCGGCCACAACACCCGCCTGGAGGTACGCCGCGGAGTGCGGATGCATCAGCGAGAGCACGGCGTCCAGGAGCGTCACGTCTACCAGCTGCCCGCGGCCGCTGACCGTCCGCTCCAGCACGGCGATGAGGATGCCCGCGAACGCCTGATGGGCGGCAGTGATGTCCACGATGGGAACCCCCACGCGCAACGGGCCGCCGTCGCGCTCGCCGTTGATGCTCATCAGGCCGCCGTACGCCTGCAGCACGGCGTCGTAACCGGGCAAACCGCCGAGCGGGCCGTCGATACCGTAACCGGAGATCCGGCAGTAGACCAGCCGGGGAAACTCGTCGGCGAGCCGCGTTTCGTAGTCCAGGCCCCACCGCTGCATCGTCCCGGCCTTGAAGTTCTCCACGACGACGTCCGCGCTGGCGATGAGGTCGTGCAGGACGGCCCTGGCCTCCTCGACCCGCAGGTCGAGCTGCACGTTCGCCTTGTTCCGGTTGAGGCCTTCGTAGTACGTGCTCGTGGTCTCGGCGTCGTCGGCGAACGGAGGGCCCCAGCGGCGCGTCTCGTCTCCCGACGGCGCCTCGACCTTGACGACCTCCGCGCCGTGGTCGGCGAGCATCTGCGCACAGAACGGCCCGGCCAGCACCCGGCTCAGATCGAGCACCCGCAGGCCGCGCAAGGCGCTCACTGGACGCCGCCTGTCACCAGGGACCACCACGCATCTCCCCCACCCACCGCAAGCTCGTCCTGCCATCGGCTCTCGTTCCCGAACTCCTCGCGCCACGCCCACAGCCGGGTCGTCGCCGCCCCGAGGTGGTGCTCCTGCGCGTAGCCGAGCGCACCGTGCAGCTGATGGCCGATCGCCGCGACGACATGGGCGCTCGCCGACGTCGTCGCCTTGGCCGCCGCGACGGCCACGTCCGCGGCCGGATCCCCGGCTTCGACCGCGAGCACCGCAGCGTCCGCACTGACCTGCATGGCGACGGTTTCGGCGGCGAGTGCGGCCAAGTGCTGCTGCACCGCCTGGAACCGCGTCAGCGGACGGCCGAACTGCTCCCGCCCGCCGACGTGGCGACGGGCCGATTCGAGCACCGCCCGCGCCGCGCCCGCGAGCTGGATCGACCTGGCCAGCGCACCCCGTCGCCGAAGCGCCTGCACATCGACGTCTGGCGGTGCCGCTGCGTCTTGCGTCGCCATGACACCGTCGAGCACGAGCGTGTCCCTCGGCTCACCGGCGAGGTTCTCGGCGCACTCGATCGGCAGCCCAGCAGTCGGCACCAAGACGACCAAGACCGTGTCATCGCGCCGGGCCAAGGTCACCAAGTGGTCCGCGTGCCGGCCCCATGGTGCCCGCACCCGGCCGGACAGCCGAGACGCGGCCCGGGCTTCGTCGAGGGAGGCGACCGTGAGGCCCTCGGGCACCGCGAGTCCGGCCCGCGACAACAGCCAGCCGGCCAGGAAAGCCGACTCCGCGACCGGTACCGCTGCGGCGTGGAAGGCGAGCAGATCCACCACCGCGGCGAGTTCCCGCAGCCCGCCACCGCTGCCGCCCGCTTCCTCGGGCACGCCCAGCAGGTGAAATCCGGCGCCGGTCAGGTCCTTCCACAGCGGACGGTCGAACCCCTCCTCGGGGTCGCGGCCGTTCAGCATCGCGCCGACGACCGAGCGGATTTCCGCGCGCAGGTCACCGCTCACCGGACCCCCAGCCCACGCGCCACGACCGAGCGGAGGATTTCGTTCGTCCCGCCGCGCAGGGTGAACGCCGGGGAATGCAGGATCCCGTCGGCGAGCAGCCCAGCCAGTCCGGGTGCGCCTCGCCGCGGTTCGATGCCGGCCATGCGCCGCACGGTTTCCACCACATCTCCTTCGAAGCGGGAGCCGACGTCCTTGACCAATGCGGCCGCGACGTCCGGGGAACGTCCGCCGGCCAGCGCAGCCGCCACCGACAGCGAGAGCTGCCGCAGCGTCCACGCCCGGGCCGTCAGTCTCCCCAGCTCCCGGGCCGCGACTGGATCACCCTCTTCGCGAACCGCGTCGGCCCAGGCCCGCAGTAGCGGGACCGTGCTCAGCAGCCGTTCCGGGCCGGATCGCTCGTACGCCAGCTCGGCGGTGACCTGCCGCCAGCCTGCGCCCCGCTCGCCGAGCAAGCTGCCCTCCGGCACCACGGCACCGTCGAAGACCACCTCGTTGAAGTGGTGCTCGCCGTCGATGGTCACAATCGGCCGGATCGCCACGCCGTCGGCCGGCAGGTCCACGATGAACTGCGACAGCCCCGCGTGCCGGTCTTCCGGCGTACCGTCGGTGCGCGCCAGCACCACCATCGCGTGCGCGAAGTGGGCGCCGGTCGTCCACAGCTTCGTACCGGTGAGCTCCCAGCCGTCGCCGACCGGCCGGGCTCGCGTCCGGACCGCGGCCAGATCCGACCCCGCGTCGGGTTCGCTCATCCCGATGGCGAAGAAACACTCACCGCGGGCGATCGCCGGCAGGTAGCGTCGCCGCTGCTCTTCGGTGCCGTGGCGCAGGATCGACGGCGCCATCTGACGATCGGCGATCCAGTGCGCGGCGACCGGAGCACCCGCCGCGAGGAGCTCCTCGGTGACGACGAACCGGTCCAAAGACGACCGCTCGTGACCGCCGTACTGACGCGGCAAGGTCATGCCCAGCCAGCCGCGCTCGCCGAGTAGCCTGCTGAACGCCGGGTCCGCCGCCGTCATCCAGGCGTCACACCTTGGCTCGAACGCCCCGGCCGTCTGCTGGGCCGCGAGGAACTCCCGCACCTCGGTCCGCAGGGTGTCGTGACGCTCAGCGTCCAGACGGTGCGCGGGGAGATCGATGGTCACGCGGGCTCCTAGGTGGTGACGCTGCCGCCGTTGAGGTTCAACGTTTGCCCGGTCATCCAAGACGCCTCAGCCGACGCGAGGTAGACGACCGCAGCACCGACGTCTTCCGGCGTGCCGAGCCGCCGGGTGGCGATCCGCGCGGCGATGGCGTCGGTGGCGGGCCCGGCGGCGTTGGTCTGCAATCCGAGCGCGAGGGTGTTGGCGGTGACGCCGAATGGCCCGACCTCCTGAGAGATGTGCCGGATGAAGCCCTCGACCCCGCTCTTCGCCGCACCGTAGAGCGACAGGCCCTGATCCGAGCCCATGCGCGCCGATCCCGAGGAGATCTGCACGATCCGCCCCCAGCCGGCGTCGCACATGTCGCCGATGACGGCCGTCAGGCAGTTCATCGCGCCGAACAGGTTGATCTCCACCGGCGCTCGCCACCGGGCCGGGTCGAGGGTGCGGAACTGCCCCTGCCCGAAGTCGGCGGGGATCCCCGCGTTGTGCACGAGGATGTCGAGATGCCGTCCGAACTCCGCACGGGCCTGACCGACTCCCTCTCGTACCGCGTCCGCGTCGGTGACGTCGAAGGTGATGGGTACGGCCGTTCCGCCCGAAGCGGCGATTTCCTCGCTCACCGCCTTTGCTCGTTCGGCGACCAGGTCGTTCACCGCAACTGCCGCACCTTGTGCGGCCAATGCGCGAGCGATTCCCGCGCCGGCGTTCTGGCCGGCTCCCGTCACGAGCGCGGTACGGCCTGACAGATCGAACATCAATTCCTCTTTCACAGCTGCTGGACGATTTCGAGCAGGTGCCCCTCCGGATCAGCCAGCTCGGCGACCTTCACCCCGGCCTCGGGCAGGGACTTTGGCTCGGACCGCACCGAGCCGCCTGCCGCTCGCGCCGCCCGGACCGTCTCCTCCACATCGGCGACGGCGAACCCGAACACGGCCTCCCCTGGCTGCGAGCTCCCGTCGACGTAGTGGATCAGCAGCAGGGACGGTCCGTCACCGGCCGCGGAGCCCATGACGATCTCTTCGAACGCCCGATGACCCTCACCACCGGTGAACCGATGTTTCGACACCTGCCCGAGCACAGTCGAGTAGAAGGCGGCTTGCGCGTCGAGGTCATCGACGACGATCTTGGTGAATGCGAAGGACGACACCGGAGCAGTACAACGGCTCGGTGCTGGCTTCGGAGGACGTTGTTCCAGTGAGCGGGAGACCCACCTGAGGACGACGACTGGTCGCGCTCAAGGAGTGGCCACGCCACGCTTGCCAATTACGCCGCGGACCGGCGGACTGGCGTCGAGCAACG
>CBIMJO010000942.1:0-4659 GCA_966244135.1 uncultured Actinocrispum sp.
GGTTACCTGTTCCCGGACGGTTACAGCCTGGAGAACTACCCCGAGATCATCACCGGCCTGGTGCTGATCATCCTGCTGGCGCTGCTGTTCGACGGGGCCTGGCTGCTGGCCGGCCGCCGGCTCACGCCGTGGACCCGGGCCGGCAGCACGGTGGAGGTGGCCAAGTGAACCCGTTCACCGGAGCCTTCGACTGGCTCGGCGACCCGGAGCACTGGTCCGGGTCGGAGGGCATCCCCACCAGGATCCTGGAACACCTCGGCTACACCGGGCTGACCGTGTTGCTGGGCATCGTGATCGCCGTGCCGATCGGTGCCTATGTCGGCCACACCGGCAGGGGCGGCAGCATCGTCGGCGCGGTGAACGGCCTGCGCGCGATCCCGGAGCTCGGCCTGCTGGTGCTTCTGGTGCTGCTGATGGGCATCGGCGTGCTGCCGGTGACCATCGCGCTGGTGGTGCTGGCGATCCCGCCGCTGCTGGCCGGGACCTACTCGGGCATCCGCAACGTCGATCCGTCCACTGTGGACGCGGCTCGCGGGATGGGCATGAAGGAGTGGCGGGTGTTGTGGAGCGTCGAGCTGCCCAACGCGCTGCCGCTGATCATGGCCGGCCTGCGCGCGGCGACGCTGCAGGTGATCGCCACCGCGACCATCGCCGCGTACGTGTCGCTGGGCGGGCTCGGCCGGTTCGTGATCGACGGTCAGTACGCCCGCGACTTCCCCCAGATGCTCGGCGGCTCGATCGTGATCGCCGTTCTCGCGGTCGCCATCGAAGGGCTGCTGCAGTTGGTGCAGTGGCTGGTGGTGTCGCGTGGGTTGCGCAACAACCCCACGAGGCGCCGGGACAGGCGGGCCGTGCCCGTCGCTATCGCAACCGAAACCGCATGAGGAGAAACCAGATGAAGCGCACACTCGCCGGGCTGGCGACCGCCGTGGCGGCGGCGCTCATGCTCACGGCATGCGGGGGGTCGTCCGGCAACAACCCGCTGGGCGGCAGCTCGGGGTCCGCGGGCGCGCCGGCAGCGTCGGACACGATCAAGGTGGGCTCGGCCAACTTCGCCGAGAGCAAGCTGCTCGCGGAGATCTACGCCCAGGCACTGGCCGCCAAGGGCGTGAAGGTCGAGAAGAACCTCGGCATCGGCAGCCGGGAGATCTACTTCCCGGGCATCAAGGACGGGTCGATCGACCTCGTCCCCGAGTACACCGGCGTGCTGCTGCAGTACCTGGACAAGAAGGCCACGGCGACCTCGCCGGACGAGGTGTACACCGAGCTGAAGAAGGTGCTGCCGCCGGAGCTGACCGTGCTGGACAAGGCCAGCGCGGAGGACAAGGACGCGGTGGTCATCACCAAGGAGACCGCGAGCAAGTACAACGCCAAGACCATCGCGGACCTCGCCTCGAAGGGCTCGGAGATCACCTTCGGCGGGCCGCCGGAGTTCAAGGACCGCCCGGACGGCATCCCCGGCATCAAGGAGCGCTACGGCCTGACCTTCAAGGAGTACAAGTCCCTGGAGCCCGGCCCGATCACCACCAAGGCGCTGCTGGACGGCACCATCCAGGCCGCGGACATCTTCACCACCGACGCGTCCATCCAGGCCAACGGCTTCGTCGTGCTGGAGGACCCGAAGAACAACTTCGCGGCCCAGAACGTCGTGCCGGTGATCAACACCAAGAAGGCCTCGGACACCGTCAAGCAGGTGCTCAACAAGATCGCCGCCAAGCTGGACACCAAGGCCCTGCTCGACCTGAACGGCAAGCTGGCCGCGCCGGACAAGCCGGACCCCGCCAAGGTCGCCGGCGAGTGGCTGTCGACCGCCGGAATCTAGGCTCTAGCTGCTGATTCAGACCGGGTCGGACCAACTGGTCCGGCCCGGTTTCGTCGTTCCCGGAAAAAAGTTCGTCAACGGGATCAACCCTCCTCGCCGGACAGGCGTTATACGGGCAGCGGGACCGAAGACCGTCACGGTCCCGCCGCCGAAAGACGGGTCGGCGAACGTAGCTGAGGGGCGACTGGAAGGCAGTTATTCGTGAGCACACCCGTTGTGAGCCACACCTGGAAGGCGATGACCGCCGCTGAGCGCGAGCAGTTCGACGAGGACGGCTTCCTGCTCATTCCCGGTGCGTTGTCACCCGACGAGGTCGAGTTCTACCGCGCCGCGGTCGACCGGGTTTACCAGAATTCACCATCGGCGGCCGGTGGCGACGCACTGCACCTGCTGAGTGCTGTGAAGAACTGTCCAGAACTTGCCGGAATGCTGGACCACCCCGCTGTTTTCGGGTATGTGTGGTCGATTCTCGGCTGGAACGCGCACGTGTACCACTCGCACATCGACGTGCACCCGAAGATTCGCGAGGAGAAGCCTTTCTGGTGGCATTGGCACCAGGACGGCGGCCGGCAGAACCGGGAGATCGAGACCGACCCGCGGCCGCGGCTGTCGGTGAAGCTCGCCTTCTGGCTGTCCGATGTGTCCGAGCCGGGCCGGGGCAACCTGACCATCGTGCCGGGCAGCCACAAGACCAACTGGCTCGTCGGCCCGCCCAAGCGCGACATCGAGTGGCCGCAGCCGGAAGGTGCGATCCAGGTCACCGTGAACCCCGGTGACGTGCTGTTCTTCGACCGCCGGATCTGGCACGCCCGGTCGGACAACTACTCGGACATCACCCGCAAGGTCGCCTTCTTCGGCTACACCTACCGCTGGATCGCCATCCGCGACGAGGTGGCCGACCTGCCCGAGCAGGCGTGGTGGGACACCCTCACCCCGGTCCAGCGGCAGCTGCTGGGCGGCGTCGGCGACGGCACCGGTGATCATTCCTGGGGCCATTACCCAGAGACCACGCCGCTGTACGGAGAGCTTGCGGCGCGCGGCCTGCTTGACCCTTCCTACCCACCTCTGATTCCCTGAAAGTATGTGCGGTTTCCTCACCTACATCAGCTCGACCGGGATCGCCCGCACTCAGGTGAACACCATTTCGGAAGCGCTGGAGAGCATTCACCACCGCGGCCCTGATGGCACCGGAGTGCGCGGCGACGACGATATCGTGATGGGCTTCAAGCGGCTTTCCATCATCGATGTCGAACACAGTCACCAACCTCTCGACTTCGCCGATGGGCGGTATTCGATCACGTTCAACGGTGAGATCTACAACTATCTGGAGTTGCGCGAGGAACTGGTCCGGCAGGGTGTGAGGTTCGCCACCCAGGGCGATACCGAGGTGATTGTCGCCGCATATCACCAATGGGGCCCGGAGGCGGTGCGCAGGCTGCGCGGAATGTTCGCCTTCGTGATCTGGGACCGCCGGGACCGGGTCGCGTTCGGCGCCCGCGACCCGTTCGGGATCAAGCCGCTGTTCCACTTGGTCACCGATCACGGCGTGTATTTCGCGAGCGAGAAGAAGGCGCTGCTGCCGTTCGCGCGGTGGGGCGACAACACGGTCAACGGCGCCGCGTTGTCGCACTACCTGACCCTGCAGTACGTGCCGGAGCCGGCCACGCTGCACCGGGACATCGGCCGGATCGGGTCGGGCGAGTCGTTCACCTTCCGGCCCGGCGACGGCCTGGCCATCCGCCGGTACTGGCGCGCGGAGTTCCGGCCGACCCCGCAGGACCACCCGGACGAGCTGTACAAGCGGATCCAGGAGGCCTTGCGGGAGAGCGTCCGCATCCACATGCGGTCGGACGTCCCGGTCGGCGCGTTCCTGTCCAGCGGCATCGACTCCACCGCGTGTGTCGCCCTGGCCCGGGAGTTCAACCCGCGGATCCTGACGTTCACCGCGGCGCTCGAGGTCGGCGACTACTCGGAACTGCCGGTGGCGCAGGAGTCCGCGCGGCACCTCGGGGTCACGTTGCACCCGATCTCGGTGACCGCGCAGATGATGATGGACGCGCTGCCCCGGATCGTCTGGCAGCTCGACGAACCCGTCGCCGACCCGGCGCTGATCCCGCTGTTCTACGTGGCGCGCAAGGCAAGCGAGCATGTGACCGTGGCGTTGTCCGGTGAGGGCTCGGACGAGTTCTTCGCCGGCTACCGGGTCTACCGGGAACCGTTGTCGCTGCGCGGGGTGCAGAACCTGCCGTCGCCGATGCAGAAGGGCCTGCGGGCGGTGTCCAAGGCGATTCCCCAGGGCGTCAAGGGGAAGTCGTTCCTGGAGCGCGGCACGACCCCGATCGAGGAGCGGTACTACGGCAACGCGCGGATGTACACCGAGGCGGAGAAGTCCGTCCTCATGCGACAGTACGACTCCTCGGTGCGCTACACCGACATCACCGGGCCGCTGTACGCCGAGGTGCCGCACCTCGGGCCGGTGGAGAAGATGCAGTACATCGACGTCTACACCTGGCTGCGCGGGGACATCCTGGTGAAGGCGGACCGGATGTCGATGGCCAACTCGCTGGAGGTCCGGGTGCCGTTCCTGGACTACAACGTGTTCGACATCGCCGCGACCATCCCCACGGACCTCAAGCTGCCGCCGCGCACCGCCGACACCAAGTACGCGCTGCGCCGCGCACTGGAAGGCGTGGTCCCGCCGGAGATCGTCAACCGCGTCAAACTCGGCGTCCCGACTCCCATCCGCGTGTGGCTGCGCGGCGAGATGTACGAGTGGGCGCTGCACATCCTGGACGTGTCGAAGGCCGGGCACCTGCTCGACCTGTGCTACGTGCGGC
>CBIMJO010000943.1:0-4659 GCA_966244135.1 uncultured Actinocrispum sp.
ACCTGGCGGGAGGACCTGGCCGCCGACCCGGCGAACCTGCACCTGCGGATCCGCCAGGCGACGGTGCACCACGACTCGGACCTGCTGCTGGTCGTCGACCAGGCCGAGGAGCTGTTCACGCTGGCCTCCGACGAGGAACGCGGCTCGTTCGTGGCGGCGTTGACGTTCGCGACCTCGGTCTCCGGCAGCCGCGTGCGGGTGCTGTTCGGGGTGCGGGCGGACTTCTTCGGCCACTTCGGCCAGCACCCCGAGCTGATCGAGGCGCTGCGCGGCGGCCAGATCCTGCTCGGCTCGATGACCCCCGACCAGCTCCGCGAGGCCATCATCGCCCCGGCCACGCGCGCCGGGCTGAAGGTCGAGACCGCGCTGGTCGCGCGGCTCGTGGCGGACGCGAACGACCGTCCCGCGGTCCTCCCCCTGGTCTCGCACGCCCTGCAGGAGACCTGGCGCCGGCGGCACGGCGTCACGCTGACGGTCTCGGGTTACGAGGCCGCGGGCGGCATCCAGTACGCCGTCGCCAAGACCGCCGAGGACGTCTACTCCACTTTGGACCCCGCCGGTCAGGACGCGGCCAAACGTTTGTTCCTGCGGCTGATCGCGGTCGGCGACGGCACCGAGGACACCAAGCGACGCGTGGCCCTCGACGATCTCGGGGCGGATCCCGCGATCCTGGACCGCCTCACGCAGGCACGGCTGCTGGTCGTCGACGAGAACGGCGTTGAGATCGTGCACGAGGCGATCATCCGCAACTGGCCGCGGCTGGCCGACTGGCTCAGCGAGGACCGCGAGGGCCTGCGCATCCACAACCAGCTTGCCGAGGCCAGCCGGGCGTGGGAGACGCTGAACCGCGATCCCGGCGCCCTGTACCGGGGCACCCGCCTGGCCCGCGCGCACGAATGGGCCACCAGCCGGGACACGTCGATGTCCTCCAGGGAACGGGAATTCCTCGACGCCAGCGTGCGGGCGCGCGACGACGAGACAGCGCGAACCCGCAAGCGCACCCGACGGCTGCGCCAACTTGTCGCCGTCGTCGTGGTGTTCGCCGTGCTCACGACGATCGCCGCGGTCGTGGCCGTGCAACAGCGAACCGCCGCGCTCGCCCAGCGCGATGACGCCGTGTTCCGGCAGATCCTGGCCGAGGCCGATCGGGTCGGGGACACCGATCCGACGCTGTCCGCGCAGCTCAACCTGCTCGCGTACCGGATGCGCCCGGCCGACCTCGACGTCCGGTCCCGCCTGCTGGCCACCCAGACGACTCCGCTGGCGACCGTCCTCACTGGACACAGCGGCAACGTCTACCTGACGTCGTTCAGCCGCGACGGCCGTACTTTGGCCACGGCCAGCGAGGACAAGACCGCTCGCCTCTGGGATGTGCGCGATCCTGCCCATCCGGTGCCGTTGGCACAGCTCACCGGGCACACCGGATGGGTGGGGACGGCGGTGTTCAGCCCCGATGGCCGCATCCTGGCCACGACCGGCGATGATGGCACGGTTCTCTTGTGGGACGTCAGCGATCCCGCACATCCGTCGCGCCTCGGCGATCCGCTGAACGCCGGTGACGGCACGATCTACCTGGCCTCGTTCAGCCCGGACGGCCGGACTTTGGCCACCGCGAACGAAAACCACACTGTCCGGTTGTGGAACCTGACGGATCCTTTACACGCCGTCGCGGGCACGGCATTGACCGGGCTCACCGGACCTGCTCGTTCGGTCGCCTTCAGCCCCGATGGGCGTTCCGTTGCCGCTGGCGGCGATGACACCGCAGTGATGATCTGGGACACCAGCGATCCTGGGCTCGTCCGGAAGCTCAGCGGGCACACGCAGCTCGTGCACTCGGTCGCGTTCAGTCCGGATGGGACGGTGCTGGCGAGCGCGGGTGAGGACCGGACCATCCGCCTGTGGAAGGCTTCCGACGGGACACCGCTGGGAATTCCACTGTCCGCACACACCGGTGGCGTCTGGTTGGTGGCGTTCAACCACGACGGAAACATCCTCGCCTCGGCCAGCGCCGATGGGACGACCCGCCTGTGGAACGTGTCAGATCCGTCCACAGTGGTCCCGTTGGGTGCTCGCCTGTCAGCTACCGGCGGCAGCAATATGTACTCGGCCACCTTCAGCCCCGACGGCCACACCCTCGCCACTGGCGGCGCCGACAGCCAGGTCCGGCTGTGGTCGCTGCCGGATGTGCTGGTGGGACACCAAAGTGACGTGCACTCGGTTGCGTTCTCGCCTCGCGGCGACCTCTTGGCCACCGGCGCCCGCGATGCCACAGTGATCTTGTGGAAGACGGACTCCACTGTGGTCGGCCGGATCCCGCCCACTGCTGGCCTACTGCAGTCGTGCAGCGCCAGCTGTACCCGGGTGCAGTTCAGCCCGGACGGCAAGACTCTGGCTGTCCTCACGTACGCGAAGATCGTGCAGCTGTGGAATGTCGACGACCCCACGCATCCGGTCCCGTTGAGCCCGCCCTTGCAGCTGGAGACCCGCTACGGTGCGTCCACTTTGGAGTTCAGCCCCGATGGGCGCCTGCTCGCGACGGGCGACGACGAGCACTCCGTCCTGCTCTGGGACGTCACCAACCCTGCCCAGCCAACATCATTGAGCACTCTCACCGGACACTCCGGCAACATCCGGACGGCTCGTTTCAGCCCCGACGGCCGTCTTCTGGCAACGTCCAGCCTCGACCACACCATCCGCCTGTGGGACGTCACCGACCCTCGCGCCCCCAAGGTTGTTGGCCAGCTCACCGATATGGTTGCCTACCTGGCTTTCAGCCCCGATGGCCACACCCTGGCAACGGCCGCCCAGTCGCTCCAGCTGTGGAACATCACCGACCCGGCCCACCCCGCCGCGGTCGGCAGTGCCGTCACCGGTCATGCCAAGGGCGTGTCCTCACTCGTGTTCAGCCCGGACGGGAAGTCGGCGGCCACGGCTGGAAGCGACCACACCATCGAACTCTGGAACGTGACCGACCCAGCGCACCCCACCCCACAAGGGCAACCCATCAGCACCCTCACCGGCGTGGGCACAGACCTCACCTTCAGCCACGACGGCCGCCTCCTGGCCACAATAGACAGCGCGAACACCGTCCGCCTGCTCACCCTCGACACAACCACCGCAATAGCCCGGATCTGCACGACCACCCACACCCCACCAACCCCCGAACTCCGCGCCCACACAACACAACCGCTCTGCTAATAGCCGAGCACAGCCAACACCGGTCCAGCGAGAACCCCCAGTGCGACAGACACAATCGCCGCACCCGCGGCCCACCCGCTCGGGCCTTCGAAGGTCGTCTCGGACGGGCGAACCACGGGCACGATCCATCGCAGGTAGTAGAACAGGCTCGCCACGGTGTTGATCGCGGCGATGACGGCCAGCCAGGCGAACCCGCCGTCGATCGCGGCCGTGAAAACCGTGAGCTTGCCGACGAAAACCCCGGTCGGCGGAGTTCCGACCAGGCCGAGCAAGCACACGATCAGGCTCACCGCCAACCAGGGCCGCCGCCGCATCAGCCCGCGATAGTCCACAAGGGACCTCGCCTGAGGCAGAGCACACACCACGGCGAAGGCCCCGAGGTTGGTCACGGCGTAAGCGGCGAGATAGTAAAGCAGGCTGGGCAACGCCAGTGCGCTCCGGCCGGCGACCGCAACCGCCATCAGCATGTACCCGACCTGGCTGATCGTCGAGTAGGCCAGCAACCGCCGGACGTTGTCCTGCAGGAACGCCGCGAAGTTGCCGAGGGTCATGCTCACCGCGGCGATGATCGCGATCAGCAACGACCAGTTGATCCCGTCCAGCGGCAAGGTCACCAGGCGGTAGGCCGCGACGAGAGCACCGATTTTCGGCACTGTCGTCAGGAAAGCCGCGACCGGTGGCCGAGTCCCCTCGGTCACGTCCGGCACCCAGAAATGCCCCGGTACGCCACCGATCTTGAACAACAGCCCGGCAAGGACAGCTACCAGGCCCACGGCAGTCGCCGCGACCGGCCCGGGACGAATCTCCGCGTATCCGGTAGCCCCGCCGATGCCGAACAGCACGGTCACCCCGGCCAGCATCAGCACGCCGAACAACGCGCCCATCAGGTAGTACTTGAGCGCGGCCTCCGTGCCCGGGTCATCCTTGCCGAACCCCGCCAGCGCATACAGCGGGATGCTCGCGAGCAGATAGCCCGCGAACAGCAGCATCAGGTCGTTCGCCCCAGCCAGGATGACCGTTCCCAGTGCTCCCAGCAACATCAGCACAGAGAACTCGGCCTCTCGCCGGTGTCCCTTGACGTCCGCGATGGCCAGCGTGAACACGACCGATGCCAGCACAATGATCCGCACCGCATCCGTGGCCTTGTCGATCACGTACGTGTCACCGAAGACCGACTGGGCAGGGTCGAGGGCTGCGGCGACAATCCCGGCCAGACTCGCGAGGCCGGCGAACACCCGGACGATCCACTGCCGGTCCCGTCGAAGATACGAGCCCAGCAACAGCGCCAGAACAGCCGCCACAGCCAGGAAGATCTCCGGCAGCAGCGCGGCCGGGTTCTCGTTCATCATCATCGGCCGACCAGCTCCACGACCAGGCGCGACGCGGGTTCGACCACATCCAGCAGGAACCGCGGGAACAGTCCAATCACGACAGTCAGCACGAGCAGCGGCACGATCGCCA
>CBIMJO010000944.1:0-4657 GCA_966244135.1 uncultured Actinocrispum sp.
GAGCACGTGCTGGTGCTGTGCCAGAACCACATCATCACCGACGGCCGCTCGGTCCAGGTCCTCGTCGACGAGCTGTTCACGGCGTACTCCGGCGGTGAGCTGCCCGAGCCGGGCATCCAGTACGCGGATTTCACGGTGTGGCAACGCGATCGGGACGTCAGCGACCAGATCGAGTACTGGCGGCGCAGGCTGGCCGGGATGCAGGTCCTGCGGCTGCCCACGGAGCAGGACCGAGCCGGAGGTGCGCCCGGCTCGGTCTTCCGCAGCACGCTCGACGAAGGCCTGGTCCGGCGGCTCACCAAGGTCGGCCAGGCCCACCAGGCCACGCTGTTCACGACCCTGGCCGCCGCGGTGACTGTGCTGCTGTCCGGGTGGACCGGTCAGCGGGACGTCGCCGTGGGCACGGTCAGCTCGGGACGGACGCGGGCCGAGCTTGACGATCTGGTCGGATTCTTCGTGAACACCCTCGTGCTGCGGTCCGATGTGGACCCGGTGCTGCCGTTCGCCGACTTCCTGGGCGATGTCCGCGAGACGGTGCTGGGCGCGTTCGCCAACCAGGACGTGCCGTTCGACCGGCTGGCCGACCTGGGTGGCGAGCGTTTGCGCGCGTTGGTCGTGCTGCAGAACGAGATGGTGCCGGCCCGGACCGTCGGCGGCCTGCGAGTCAGCGAGTACGACCTGCCGCGCCCGTTCGCCCGGTTCGACCTGGTCGTCGAGTTCTGGCCGCGCAGTGGCGAGCTGGTGCTGGCGATCGAGTACAACACGGACCTGTTCGACGCGAGCACGATCGAGGCGTTGGCCGAGCGGCTGCGCGATGTGCTGGATGCGGTCGTCACCGATCCGGACCGGCGGCTGTCCGATCTGGGCGCCCGGCACACCGACACGCCGCAGGAGGTCCGGACCATCCGGGCCAACGGCTATGTGGGGCCGCGAACCCAGATCGAGGCCGTCCTCGCGGACATCTTCGCCGAGGTCCTCGACCTGCCCCGGGTGGGCGTCCGGGACAACTTCTTCGAGCTGGGCGGCGACTCGATCCTGGCCATCCGGGTGGTGTCCCGGGCCAAGCAGGCCGGGATCGGCCTGACCGCCAAGGACATCTTCAGCCGGCAGAGCATCGCCGAGCTGGCCCCGGCCGTCACCGAGGTCACCACCCGCAGCCAGCAGGGCCTGGTCAGCGGGAACGTCCCGCTCACCCCGATCCAGCGCTGGTTCTTCGCCAACCACCCCGAGGAGCCCGAGCACTTCCACCAGTCCCTGGTGATCGAGCTGGCCGAGGACTACGACGCCGAGGCCCTGAGCAAGGCCGCGGCCGCACTCGTCGACCACCACGACGCCCTGCGCATGCGGTTCACACACGCCGAAGGCCAGTGGCAGCAGCACAACGCCGCCGAGGCCACCGAGATCCTGGCCGGCGAAGACATCAGCCTCGCCGACGGCCCGCTGGTCAAGGCGGTCCTGGTGGGCGGGACCACGGTCCTGCTTGCCGTGCACCACCTCGTGGTCGACGGCGTGTCCTGGCGGATCCTGGTGGAGGACCTCACGAAGGCCTACGAGCAGGCCCGCCGGGGCGAGCCGATCGACCTGGGCCCGAAGACCACATCGTTCCGGGAATGGTCCCACCGCCTGGCCACCTACGACTTCGGCGCCGACGCTCCATTTTGGACCAGTGTGCCCGAACCGGGTCCGATCCCAGTCGACGGGACCGGACCGAACACGGTGGCCAGCGCCAAGTCCGTGCGGCTGCGGCTGACCGAACGCGAGACAACGGCTCTGCTGCGGGAGCTGCCGCGCCGCTATCACGCGCAGGTCAACGACGTTCTGCTGACCGCGGTCGGTGCGGTGCTGGCCAAGTGGACCGGGCGCGACGACGTGCTGATCGACCTGGAGGGACACGGCCGCGAGGACCTGTTCCCGGATGTGGACCTGTCCCGCACGGTCGGCTGGTTCACCACGATGTTCCCGGTCGCGCTGGACATGACCGCCCAGGGCTGGGGCGAGACCCTCAAGTCCGTCAAGGAACAGCTCCGCGCGATCCCGCATCGCGGCCTGTCCTATGGGGTTCTGGGCGTCCGGGACGTCCGGCCGCAGGTCAGCTTCAACTACCTCGGCCAGCTGGACTGGCCGTCCGGCGAGCTGTACCGCGGCGTCGGTGGTCTGGACCTGGGCCAGAGCCGGCGGCACGAGCGGTACCACCTGATCGACCTGGTGGGCAAAGTGGACCGCGGATGCCTGGAGTTCGCCTGGTACTACTCGGCGAACGTGCACAGCGAGGGCACGGTCCAGGCACTGGCCGACGAGTTCCTCGCGACCCTGCGGCACCTCATCCGCGATCCGGGGCCGGGCGGGCACACCCCGTCCGACTTCCCGCTGGCGCGCCTGACCCAGGCGCAGGTGGACCGGATCGCGGATGAGACCGTGCGGGACATCTACCCGCTGACCCCGATCCAGGCGGGCATGGTCTACCACGACGTGTCCGCCAAGGACGAAGGAACCTACTTCCAGCAGACCACGTTCCTGCTGTCCGGTGTGACCGACCCGATGAAGCTTGCCATGGCGTGGCAGTTCGTGTTCTCGCAGACGCCGGCGCTGCGGACTTCCATTGTGTGGCAGGGTGTCGAGGAGCCGGTCCAGGTCGTCCACGACCACGTGACCATGCCGATCACCGTGCTGGACTGGTCCCGGCTGTCCGAGCAACGCCGTGCCGAGGCCTTGCACCACCTGATGCAACGCGACCGTGCCGACGGGATCGACCTCGCCCGGCCGCCGCTGACCCGGCTGACCATCGCGCGGACCGGTGACGACGAGGTCCGTCTGCTGTGGACGTTCCACCACGTGCTGCTGGACGGCTGGAGCATCTTTCAGATCCTCAACGACGTCTTCGCCCGGTACATCGGCCTGGATGTGCCGCCCCGGCCGTACTTCCGTGAGTACGTCGCGTGGCTGCGCAGGCAGGACCAAGGTGAGGCCGAGGCGTACTGGCGGCGGACGCTGAACGGGTTCACCGCGCCGACTCCGCTGCCCTACGACCGTCCGGCCACGCAGCTACCGCGTTCGTCCCAGCAGGTTCCGTTCGAGCTGGGCGAGCGGGACTCGGCCAGGCTGTACGACTTCGCCAAACGCCACCGGCTGACGCTGAACACCGTGATCCAGGGCGCGTGGGCGCTGCTGCTGTCCCGGTACAGCGGGCAACGGGACGTCTGCTTCGGGGCGACCGTCTCCGGGCGTCCGACGGACCTGCCTGAGGGCATCACCGGCATCATGATCAACACCCTGCCGGTGCGATCCGATGTGGACGGATCGCGCCCGGTGGCAGGCTGGCTGGGCGACCTGCAAGCGGTCCAGACCGAGTCGCGCCAGTTCGAACACCTGCCGCTGTCCCGGTTGCAGGCGTGCAGCAGCGTGCCCGGCGGTGTCGGGTTGTTCGACAGCATCCTGGTGTTCGAGAACTACCCGGCCGATTCCATGCACGGCCTGCACATCTCGGACATGACCGCGCTGGAGGCGACCAACTACTCGCTGAGCGCGACCGTGTATCCGGGGCCGCGGCTGAAGATCGTGTTCGGCTACGAGCCCGAACGGTTCGACCGCGGTACTGTGCAACGGATCGCCGGCCACCTGGGCGTTCTGCTGGACCAGCTGATGGCCGATCCGGACCGCCCGCTCGGTCACCTGTCGATGCTGACCGACACCGAGCGGAGCCAGGTCGACGAGTGGAACGACACCGCGGTCGAGCTCCCGGACACGACGATCACCGAACTCTTCGAGGCTCAGGTGGCCCGGACGCCGAACGCCATCGCCGTCCGGCACACCCAAGGTGACCTGACCTACGCGCAGCTGAACGCTCGCGCCAACCGGTTGGCGCGTGAGCTGATCGCGGCCGGTGTCGGTCCGGAGAGGACAGTCGCCCTCTCCCTGCCCCGTACGCCGGACCTGATCGTCAGCGCGCTGGCGGTGCTGAAAGCGGGCGGCGGGTACGTTCCGGTCGATCCCGCCTATCCTCGCGAGCGCCGGGCGATGATCCTCGCCGATGTCAACCCGGTCTGCGTGCTGTCGGGGTCGATTGTGGACAGTAACCGGCGCTCGGCGAACGTCACCGACGACGAACGCCTTGAGCCGCTTCGCACCCACCATCTGGCCTACGTGATCCACACTTCGGGATCGACCGGACGGCCCAAGGGCGTGATGGTGTCCCACCACAACGCGGTCAACCTGATGAACTGGGCCGCATCGACCTTCAGCGGGCGGCTGTCCCGCGTGCTGGCGTCGACCTCGCTCAACTTCGACGTGTCGGTGTTCGAGATCTTCGCGCCCCTGGTCGCGGGCGGCAGCATCGAGCTGGTCCAGGACCTGCTGGTGCTGGCCGAGCGGCCCTGGCAGGGAAGCCTTGCTAGTGGAGTGCCGTCGGTGTTCGCGAACCTGCTGGACGGCCCCGGACTGGATGTCGACGCGGATGTGCTCGTGCTGGCCGGGGAGGCCTTGCCGACGAGCGTGTTCGACTCGCTGCGCAAGGCCGTGCCGGGCGCCCAGGTCGTGAACGCCTACGGTCCCACTGAGGCCACTGTGTACGCGACGGCCTGGCAGTCCACTTCGGAGGAAACGCCGTCGATCGGCCGCCCGGTCACCAACGCCCAGGCCTACGTGCTGGACGGCAGCCTCC
>CBIMJO010000945.1:0-4656 GCA_966244135.1 uncultured Actinocrispum sp.
AGGTCGCCAAGAACGTCGGCATGCCGGGCAACGCCGAGGAGACCCCGGCGACCGGGTTCGCGCAGATCACGCTCAAGACCAACCAGGGCGACATCCCGCTGAAGCTGGACCGCGCGAAGGCGCCCTGCGCCGTGCAGAACATGGTGTTCCTGGCCGGCAAGAAGTACTACGACGGCACGCCCTGCCACCGCCTGACGGTCATCCCCAACTTCAAGGTGCTGCAGTGCGGTGACCCGAGCGGGACCGGACGCGGCGGGCCCGGGTACAAGTTCAACGACGAGCTGCCCACGGATCTCAAGCCGGCACAGGGTCCCGACGGGCCCGAGCAGGCGTCCGTCTACCCGACCGGCGTCATCGCGATGGCCAACTCCGGCCCGAACACCAACGGCAGCCAGTTCTTCCTGGTCTACGGCGACACGTTCATCCCGCCGAACTACACGGTCTTCGGCACCTACACCGACCCCGGCCAGGCCACCATCGAGAAGATCGCCGCGGGCGGCGTCGACCAGACCGAGGCGAGCATGGGCGAAGGCGACGGCGCACCGAAGACCAAGGTCACCATCCAGCAGGCCGTCACCGGCTGACCCGGCCGTGTGACTGCTCGCCACACGGCCGGTTTCCGTTGCTACAGCTTGGCAGCTGAGTAGTTGCGGAACAGCAGGTACGTGTCCAGGATGTCCGAGGACGCGCTCTGCACCGAACGGTAGATCCCCCACTTCGGGCGCACGTAGTCGCCCTGGTCGGGAATGTTCACATTGGACATGCTGCCCTGGGCCGCGATCGGCGCGCCCGAGCCGGTTCCGTTGCGCACCACGAAAGCCGCCTTGCCCTTGCTGCCCGGGGTCAGCGTCCACTCGATGGTGATCCACTTGTCACGCAGCGGGGCGAGGTCGGTCGACGCGATGTCCGGTGAACCGGAGTTGGCGTAGGCCCGGGCCCGCAGCGTCTCCTTGCTACCGCTGCGGCCGAGGTCCAGGGTGACCCATGGGCCACCGTTGGTCGACGGGGTCTTGGTCTGGAAGATGTGCGTGAACTTGCTCGTGCCGTGCAGGGATGCCGGCATGTACATCTCGTAGGAGATCGTCCACGTCTCACCGTTGTGCATCTTCAGCGCGGTGCCGTTCTGCACCATGCCCTTGGACTCGGTGCGCTGGCGGTCGCCCCCGCCAGTGGTGTCCCGGTCGTCCTTCCAGATGTTGAACCGGTAGTGGTCGCCGCCTTCGACGACCACGTACTTGCGGTCCGGGTGGTGGTTGCCGCGGTCGGCCTCGATGCCCTCGAAGGCCTTCAGGCCGTCGGAGGCGGGGTTCGGATGCCAGAGCGGGGCTGCCGCGGTCACCGGTGCCAGCGGGCTGAACAGCACGGGCACGGCGAGAGCGCAGACAGCCAAGGAGCGCAGGGCTGCCCTTCGGGGTGCAGGCATTGTTGAGTGTGTCCTTCCTGGCGGCGGGCGACAGGGGCACACATCGGGCGGCGGACATCCCAGCGTCGCTGCACCAGGACATCCGATGTCTTACAGCAAGAAGGTAGGACGAGCGCGGAGCCCTGTCAACGGAGACTTCCCAACTCCTGTGCTACTTCGTCGACGCCTCACAGGCCACGGGCAGTGCCATCAGCACATATTCATCCGAGCAATGTGCCAGATTCCCGGTTGACGCAACCCGCCGGTTGCACTTCTCTCCTTCTTGTGCAACTCTAGGGTTGCACGTCAGCCAGCGGGTCGGCGCCAGCGCCCCCATCTGTTCTCCCCCAAGGAGTTCCGCATGCGCTTCAGCACACGGCAACGAGTGATCCTGCTCCTTCTGCTCGGCGCGAGCTTCATGTTCGCCGTCGACTTCTCGATCCTGAACGTCGCCCTCCCCGAAGCGGGAGCGGGAGTCGGCCTGAGCAAGGTCGCCTGGATCACCACCGCCTACGCCCTGCCGGCAGCGGGCTTCACCCTCCTCTTTGGACGGTTAGCCGACGTGATAGGCCGGCGGCGCTTGTTCATGGCCGGCGTCGCCCTCCTCGCGAGTGCCTCCTTCCTCGGTGGGTTCGCCACCACACCCGAGGTCCTCCTGACCGCGCGTGCCCTGCAGGGTTTCGCCACCGCGATGGCCACCCCGGCCGCTTTGTCCTTGCTCACAACCACTTTCACCGAAGGCACCCTGCGCGACCGTGCCCTCGGCCTCAACGGCGCCCTTCTCTCCGGCGGCTTCACCGTTGGCGCGCTCGTCGGCGGCGCACTGGTGAGCCTGCTGGGCTGGCGGGCCGCGTTCTTCATCAACGTCCCGGTGGCACTGGCAATCCTCGCGCTCACCCCGTTCCTGGTCATCGAAACGGCCCGGTCGAGGAAAGCGAACCTGGACATCCCCGGCGCGGTCACCGTCACCGGAGGCCTGCTGGCGGTGATCTACGCGGCGGTCGAGAAGGACCTCCTCGCCGCCATCATCGGGATCGCCCTGCTCGCCGCCTTCTGGGTCATCGAGCTGAGGTCGCCCGCCCCGCTCGCCCCGGTGCGGATCCTCAAGCGCCCCACCGTGAAATGGGGCAACTACGCGGGCTTCATCGTGTTCGCAATGGAACCGGCGATGATCTTCCTGCTGACCCTGTACCTCCAGCAGGTTCTCGGCTTCGCCCCACTGGCGACGGGCCTGATCTTCGGCATCCCCGGCCTCGCCTCCGTCGCCGCGGGAGTGATCGCCGGCCGGTTCATCGGGCGTTTCGGCAGCCACAAGGTGCTCACCACGGGCCTCGCCGTCCAGGGCCTCGCCACCCTCCCGCTGGTGTTCACCGGCACCGACCGCCTTGCCCTGCTGCTCGTGATCCCCGCCTTGTTCATCGGCTTCTTCGGTCACGTCACCGCGATCGTCGCCTACACCGTCACGGCCACCTCAGGCCTGCCCGACACCGAACAAGGCCTCGCCACCGACCTGACCTCCATGACCCAGCAAGTCGCCATCACCATCGGCATCCCCCTGCTGAGCACCCTGCCCCTCCATCCCGCGCTCACCCTCAACGTGGCCCTCACCCTGATCAGCGTCCTGCTGATCCACCGCGGCCTCCGAACCCACGCCACGCAACCAGCCGAAACGGTCGAACGATCACCCGGGAATGTGCTTGGCCGGAGGTGACCTTGCCTGTTAGGACAGTAGTTACCTGACGCGAAGGAGCTGCGCATGGCTTTCGGCTTCCCAGGACGCTGGACCGGCAGGCTGACCGTCGACCTCGCGGTGGTGGCGCTGCCGGTGGCCGCCCTCGCGCACTGGATTCGCGGGGCGCCGGTGGACGCGATGATCTTCGTCGGTGTGACTCTCCTTCTCGTTCTCGCCGAGTTGCGGGGCGCGACCAGCCCGGCCCGGCCGTTGCGTGTGCCGGGTATCGCCGTCGCGGCGGTGGGGTTGCTGGTGCTCGCGTTCGGGCGCGACAGCATTCCGGTGGGTGTGGTGATCTCCGCGATCGGGTTGCTGGTGTTGAACTCCGAGCTGCGTGAACCGTCGTTGCCCATGGATCGGCCGGTGCCCCGCCACGCGTGGGTGTGGGCTGCGGTTGGGGTGGGGTGGTGTGGGTGGGAGCTGATCGCGTTCATCTACGAGCAGTCGGAGGGCGGCTACTCGACCACGCACCCGACCATGAGCGACCTGATCGAGCCGATGCTCACCAACCGGATCGTGCAGGCCGTCGCGATCACGGCCTGGCTCACCGCGGGGCTGGCGATGCTGCGCGCTGTGGCCGCTGCGAGACGGCAATGACCAGCCGCCTGATCACCGAGCTGGGCTTCGCGGTCATCGTGCTGGCCGGCATCGGCCTCGCCGTCGCCAGCCACCTCGTCCCCCGCCGCATCCCGCCGTTGACCAGCGTGCTCGCGGTCGTCATGCGCCGCCGCACCACCCGGATCGCGCTGATCGTGGCGTGGTGGTGGGTCGGCTGGCACTTCTTCGTCGGCCACTAGACCCAACGACAACGCAACGCTCCGTACCCGCCCGAGACGTCCACGACCAGGCACGGTACCCCAAGCTCCGGGGCAACCGGACCCTCGTGCACGACCAGTCCGGCGGCCGGCAGCGCACCGGGCAGCCGGACCCGGTCGACCAGGAACCCCCGCGTGGACAACGTGCCGACGAGCATGTCCCATAACGGATCGTCACCATGATGGGCGAGCACACAGGTGTCCCGGCGGCCGTGTAACTCCCGGCCGAGGTCGGCGATCGCCAACGCGGCCTGGGTTCGTTCGTCGCACGGCGGCATGTCGGGTCCCTCTCCACGGATGGTGACCCCGAAACTACGGACCGGAGTTTGTTCAGTGTCAGCGAGTGGACGCTGAACAACGTTGTCTGAACAATGGCGGCGGATCGGGAGGTGAGGATGCCGCGGAGGGAACGTCCGCTGCGCGACGGAGACTCTGACCTGCTGCGATTCGCGGGTGATCTCCGCAGGCTGCGGGAAGAGGCGGGCAGTCCCACCTACCGGGAGCTCAGCCGCAAGGCGCACTACTCGGCGGCGGCGCTGTCCGAGGCGGCCAGCGGGCGCAAGCTGCCGAGCCTCGCGGTGACGGTCGCGTTCGTGCAGGCGTGTGAGGGTGACACCGGGGTTTGGGAGGACCGCTGGCGGTCACTCGCCGTAGCCGAGGAGCCGCCGTCGCCCGACCCGGCCGAGTCCCCGTACCGGGGGCTCGCG
>CBIMJO010000946.1:0-4655 GCA_966244135.1 uncultured Actinocrispum sp.
CAGAGTCCGCCGGTGACGCGCAGGGTTTCGCCGGTGATGTTGCCGTTGGCGGCGGAGCAGAGAAAGACGATGGCGGTGGCGACGTCGCCGGGGGTGGACAGCTTCCCGCTGGCGAGGTGGCCGGCGATCATTTTCCGGACCGGTTCGGGCACCGTGCTCCGGACGCGGTCGGTGCTGGTCAACGCGGGCATGACGATGTTGACCAGGATCCCGGCCGAATACGTGAAGAACGGCGCGTCGGCGGGAACATCCAGCATTGCGTGAAGCTCGGCTCCGGCCCGAGCTCGCGGGCGAGGCTGGCGGTCAGGCCGGCCAGCGCGGCCTTGGTCGCGGCGTAGGCCTGTTCCTTCGTGCCGCCGTGTTCGGCGGCGGCCGAGGAGACGAACGCGATCCGGCCCCGGTCGCGGCCGGTCATCGCCGGGAGTGTGGCCTGGAGCGTGTGGATGATGCCCTCCAGCCCGGTGACCAGCACGGGTTGCCAGTCTTCGGGGGCGATGTCGGCGAAGCCCGGACTGGCCGGGTTGAACGCCTGCGCGTGCCTGCCGGTGTCGGCCGCGTTGCTGACCAGCACGTCCACGCCGCCCCACCGCTGGGTGACCTGCTGGATCGCATCGCGGATGCTGTCGCGGTCGGCGAGGTCGAGACGCACCGCGGTGGCCTGGCCACCGGCATCGGCGATCGCCCGGACGGTGGCCTGCGCGCCACTTGCGTTGCCGCGGTAGGTGATGGCGACCCTGGCCCGCTCGCGGCCGAACGCGATGGCAGTGGCCTGCCCGATGCCCGAGGACCCGCCGGTGACGAGCACGACCCGATCCTGTAACTGCAAGTCCATGAGATGACGCCCTTCCGAACTGGTTGTTGGCCACCATAGTGGTACAGGACCATAATATTGCGCAACCAGTTTCGTCGTCGGCTCGTCACCCGGCTGCGGCACGCGTGCCCGGTGCTGCGCGGCTCGGACCCTGTTGGCGCACTTCTCTCCGCTTTGATGTCGTGTCTCGACAGGACGCCGCACCGACGGTGACCAGCCGCCGTCCTCGTGGGAGTCGTACGCGCGGGTCCTGCGGTCGTGGATGTGGAGTTCATCGTCGACTTTGGCGTGAATCTGTTCGACGAGCGGCGCCCGCTCAAGGACGCGTTGAGCGCCTACGCGGTGCACCGGACGTGCGGCGCGATCGAGGCCCGGTTCGAGGTGACGGCCTGGGATCGGCACGTCAGCGTCCTGTCCTCGTTCTACCGGTGGTCGGTCGCCGAAGGCCACGCCGAGGCTGAGCCGTTCACCTACGCGCAGGCCAGGATCCTCTATGGCGATCAGGTCCGGGACCGCCAGATCAACCTGGCGGTCCGTCGTCGCCCCAAGGCACACGTGACGATCAAGTACTTGGAGCGGGACTTCGAGGCGCTGTTCCTAAAGGCACTGGCGGGTTGACGCCGGATGGCGCGGAGGACACCGGCTACCGCGGCCGGGAGCTGGCACGTAACGCGGCGATCGGCCGCCTGGGTCTGGCGACGGGGTTGCGCCGCCAGGAGTTCACCTACTTGCTGGTGCCGGAGATCCCCGCACTGCCATCAAAACCGTCAGCGTTGCCGGTGCCGTTCCGGGTACCGGCCGGGGTGACCAAGGGTCGCAAGTACCGCACGACCTGGATCACCTACCAGGCGCTGGTCGAGGTGCACCACTATCTCGCCCTGGCTCGTCCACTCGCGGTCGAGGGTTCGACGTGGCGGCCTCCGGCGCGGGCCGGTGAACCGTTGCTGGTCACCGAGGTCGACCCGGTCGGCGGCCGGGTAAACGGGAAGCGGGTGCGGTGGGCGGCGCTGCGCCCAGCCGAACGCCTGCGTCTGGTCGCGCCGGACGGCGGATCGATGCTGGTCGCGGTGCGTGGCGACGGTGGGCCGTTCACGGCGTGGGCGACGGTGTTCGAGCGAGCGTCGGCTCGCATCCGGGACCGGTGGGAGCCGCGTTTTCCCGCGGTCAATCCGCACCGGCTGCGGCACTCGTTCGCGATCCGGACGCTGGAGATGCTGGTCGAGGGCTACTACGCCCAGGCGGCCAAGCTGGTCAAGGACACCGACGCCGACGCCGCGCTGGCGTTGTATCTGCCCAAAGCAGACCCGTTGATGGTGCTGCGGGACTTGCTCGGCCATTCCTCGGTGCTGACCACGGAGGCGTATCTGCGTCGGCTGGACATGACCCGGATCTACCGCAACGCCTATGAACGAGCCGGCCAGGCGCACGGACTTGCGGACATCGCCGCAGCCGAACGCGAAGCCGACGACGAGTTCTCCGACGAGTTCGAGGAAGCCATCTGATGCCCGCAGAACTGATCGACGACCCCTTGGGCATCGAGTTCGTGTCCACGGCACGGCGCACCAACGCGACCGTCTACATCGGATACACCTGCAATCCGCGACTGGCCCGGGACATGCTGATCGGTCTGTGCAACCTGGTCCATCCGCACGGACCGATCGACGAGCTGAAGACCTTCCAGCAGTACGTCACCGCGATCCGCCGGTTCGTGGCCGAACTGGCCGAACGCGGCCACACTGGCGGGGCTGCCGACCTGTCTCGGGTGAGGCTGGCCGAGTACTGGATGGGCGCAGGCAACGCCCGCGAGTACAAGACCCGCCGCATGGTGGCCGCGCTGGACCGGGAAACATCCGTGCTGCGGCCGGACGTGCGCGCGCTGGTCGGCGGGCGTCACATCAACCCGCAGCGCCGCAGGGACAAGCGCCCTTCGGTGCCCTACACCGAAGGCGAGTGGCAACGGTTGCAGCAGCTGTGCCGCACGATCATCCGCGCCACGTTCGCCGAGCACCGTGCGGCGCTGGTCGCGGCCGAGCGTGGCCGCGATCCGCGTGAGCACGGCTGGTCGTTCGACAACCTGTGCTGGCTGCTCGGTCAGCACGGACCGGTGACGTGGACCGCGTTCAACCGGGACCACGGCTCCGCGGCGGGAAAGGCGTGTATCGAGCTGCTGCCCAGGGCGTCGCCGCGCTTGTGCCCGGCCTACCGATCGTCCAAAGTGGACATACGGCTGACCTCGCATCACCGCGTGGCGTACAAATCCGGACGGCGGTCGCCAAGGACGTCATTGCCGGGTCCGATCGTCTTGTCCCGGGACAACCAGGGGCGAACGCTCGCAGTGATCGTGCCGGTGACACCGAGCCGGGAGAGGACGACCGGATACCCGTCGGGATCGATGATCGCGGACCCGCCCAGCCAGGTCTGCCCGCGATCCTCGCCCGCGCGGTCGCACACCGCTATGGTCAGCCGGTTGATCCCGGCGGCCGCCTGCGCCTTGACGATCTCGTTAGGACGTTCCCCCTCCGGGCGGTCGAACAACGGCCAGTTCACCGGCGCGCAGAGCAGATCGACCCCGGCCAGTGCGGCAATGCGGACCCATTCCGGGAATTCCAGGTCGTAGCAGATCATCACGCCCAGCCGCCCGTACTTGGTATCCACCACCGGCGGCCGCTCGGAACCAGGGGTGAACAACTCCCGCTCGCGGTCCCACAGATGAACCTTGCGATAGCGCGCCCGCACACCGTTGGAATCAACCAGAAGTGCGGAGTTGTACACGGTATCGCCGTCGAGTTCCGCGAACCCGCCGACGATGATCAGGTCCAGCTCCGCGGTGAGCGCGTGCCAGCGAGTCGCGAGCGGACCGTCGACCGGAGTGGCCGCCATCCGGGCCTCGTCGGCATCCCGGAACGAGTAACCGCACGAGACCAGCTCGGGCAGCACCACAATCCGCGCTCCCGCAGCGGCGGCCGAGCGGACAGCGCCGTCGATGGCCGCCTGATTGCCATCCGCGTCACCCACCCGAGGCGCAAGCTGACAGCAGGCAACCTTGACCGGTTCCATCCCGCCGCCTCCAAGTCGTCAACAAAGCAACATCTGTTGCATCGAGGATTTGGGCACCCAGGACGCCTGCAGTCCAGTCCTCCTGGGTGTCCACAGTGGCCGGTATGGTGACCGCACTCTCAGCGGGAGTGCCAGTCGCGGAAGGCGCCGAGCAGGTTGTCGCGGGCCTGCTGGGTCAGGGTTTCCGGTGGCAGCCGGCCGAGTTCGCTGATCGTGGACCGGAACTGGTCGAGGTAGCGCTCGCAGCCGTCGCACAGGCTGATGTGTTCGATGAACGCGGTTTCGGTGTCCTGGTCGAGGGTGCCGTCGAGGAACGCGGTGACCAGTTCGACGAACTCGTCGCAGTTCATGTGCGCTGTCCCCCAGATGCCATCGGTGTCCTGCCCAGGTAGTCCGCCAGCCGCTCGCGCACCGCGGCGCGGGCCCGGTGCAGCAGCACCCGTTGGTTGGCCGCGGAGATCTGCAGGATGTCACACACTTCGTCGGAGCTGTGGTCGGCGACGTCGCGCAGGCTGATCACCGCGCGCTGGCGGGCCGGCAGGCGGTCGAGGGCACCGGCGATGACCTCGCGGATCTCCAGGGTGAGCGCGGAGTGTTCGGGTGAGGCCCAGGCTTCCGGGAATTCGCGCCAGTGGCCGGGGTAGGCGCCGTCCCGGCCCTGGAACCTCGACGGGTCGACCGTGGGGCCGCGCTCCTCGTCGTCGGCGGCGAGGCTGGCCCACGGCACGGTGCGGTGCTCCTGGGTTCCGCGCTTTTTGGCCGTGTTGACCAGGATCCGGTAAACCCA
>CBIMJO010000947.1:0-4649 GCA_966244135.1 uncultured Actinocrispum sp.
AGGCGCTGGAGATGCTGCGGCTCGGCGAGATCGACGTCGCCCTGGTGTTCCGGCACGCCGACGACCCCATCGGCGACGAGGGGTTCCGGCTGCTGCACGTCGGGAACGACTCGATCTACCTGATCAGCCAGCGGCCCAACGACAGCCTGGCGAACCACCGCCACTCCGCGTGGATCGGCGGGTGCGACCGGTGCCAGGCCGAGCTGACCGCCGTGTGCCAGCACCACGGCTTCACCCCGCGCATCGCCTCCCACAGCGACGACATGGTTGTCGTGCAGGCCTTCGTCGCCGCCGGCATCGGCGTCACCACCCTGCCCGGCTACGCACTCCAAGCCCACCGCCGCCCCGACATCCACGCCACCGAACTCACCGGGTTCGAGCGTCAGATCTACGCCGCCACGTACGGCGACCCGCCCGACCCGCCCGCCGTCGCCGCCGTACTGGCCGCGCTCGCCGACGCGGCAAGTAGCTGCCGGGAGGCGAATGGCCGCATTGCCGACCTAGACAAACGGGCATAAACGGCGACGGGGCATGCGGGTGCTCGACCTGGGCACCGGGCTCGGCCACGTCGCCCGGATGGCCGCCGAGCTCGTCGGGGCCGTCCGGTCATGTCACGGGCGTCGACCAAGCGGAGTCCGCCCTCGACGTCGCCCGCCCACGATCGGACACCGTGACCTACCTGACCGGCGACGTCCGGACGTTCGAACCGGAGTCCGAAGTGGACGCTCTGGCCTGCCGGATGGTGCTGACCTACCAGCCCGGCCCGGTCGAGGTGATGCGGCGCTGGACGGGTTTCCTGCGGCCGGGCGGCGCCTGGGGCCACAACTGAGGGCCCGAATGGGTGAACGGAACGAGACGCCGACACGCGGCCGGTCCGGCCTCCGATAGGGGAACCAGCAGAACTGGCAATGGTGGATCGGCAGGTGGCGGATGGGGCGGCGGCTGGCGCTGTTGATCGCCACCTATGAGCACCAGGACGCCCGGCTGGGGCAGCTGACCTCGCCGGCGCATGACGCGGAGGCTCTCGCGGCCGTGCTGCGGGAGCCGGCCATCGGCGGGTTCGAGGTCACCATCCTGATCAACGAGCCGCATCACCGGGTCGGCCAGGCGATCCTCGACTTCTACCGGGCCTGCGGCCGGATGACCTCACCTTCCTCTACTTCACCGGTCACGGGCTGAAGGACGACGACGGCAGGCTCTACCTGGCGATGACGAACACCATTCGGGACAACCTGCTGTTCACCGGTCTGCCCGCGGAAGAGGTCGACCCGGCGATGCGCGGCTGCGCGTCCACGCGGATGATCCTTGTGCTGGATTGCTGTTACAGCGGTGCTTTCCCGGCCGGACGACCGGCCAAAGGGGACGCCGCGGTGCACACGATCGAGCGGTTCCACGGCCGGGGCCGGGCCGTGCTGACCTCGTCGGACGCCACCCAGTACTCCTTCGAAGGCGATCAGCTCTCCGGTACGGCCGAGCAGTCGGTGTTCACCCGGCATCTGGTGGCCGGTCTCCGGGACGGCAGCGCCGACCTGGACGGCGACGGCGACATCACCGTCGACGAGCTGTACAGCTACGTGCACGACCGGGTGGTCGCGGAGGTCCCGCGGCAACGGCCACGCAAGCAGGACGAGGTCAAAGGCCGGCTGGTCCTCGCCCGCAACATCAACTGGACGCCACCCGCGCCCAGTCCCACCGCCCAACCACAACCGCGGGGTCCTCGCCTCGCCGCCTACCTGACGTTGGCCATGGTGGCCGTTGCCGTGACTTTGGTGCTGGTGTTCATCGATTTCGGTACTGCGCGCCAGAGCGGTTCCGGAGCGAGCGCATCGACGACACAGCCGGCCCCAGGCCCGGAGCCGTTCGCCGTCCTGCGCGGTCACAGCGGCGGGGTGTCCAGCGTGATGTTCGGCCCGGATGGGCAGTCGCTCGCGACGGTCGGCGGTCCGCAGCAAGTGCGGCTCTGGAATGTCGGCACGGGCCAGACCACCCTGACCCTCTCCCCAGAAGATCGTGGGCTCTTCGGTGCGGCCGTCAGTCCGGATGGCGAGACGATCGCCACCTGTGGCCATCGTGACAGCACAGTCCGGCTGTGGGATGCCAGTAGCGGCAGGCTCATTCGTACGCTGAACGGTCACAAGGAGTGGGTCTACGCGATCGCGTTCAGCCCGGACGACAGGACCTTGGCATCCGGTGGCTGGGACCTCACGGCACGGCTGTGGGATGTGGCCACCGGCCAGCCCATCATCACCTTGGGAGAGCACGCGAACGCCGTCGACAGTGTCGCGTTCAGCCCCGACGGGAAGATCCTGGCCGCTGCCGGTGACGAGCAGAAGGTGCGGCTGTGGAATGTGGCCACCCACCAGCCTGCAGGCGAGTTGGCCGCCGACCACGAGCCGCAAAGGCTCGCGTCAACCGGGACGGTCTGCTCGCGGCAGGTGAGTCCGATGGGACCGTGCAGCTGTGGGATCTCACCGACAACAACCGGATGATTCGCGCCTTCACCCACCGGCCAGGAGCCGGAGCGAACGCCAAAACGGTCGTGGCGTTCGGCCCGGACGGCAACACGCTGGTCACCGCCGACGCCGCACCCTGAAACTACAACGTCAGTAGCTGGCCGCGTTCATCAGATCGAGAGCGCTGTGCTGACGGGCGGCGTCGCTGCGCTGGAACGGGCCGGCCCAGGGCTGGTCGTAGGAGTCGGCGGTGGAGCGATCCTGGGTGTAGGCAGTAGTGGCCTGGCGGGTGAGGTAGGCGGTGTAGGGGTGGTCGGTGAGGGTTCTGTTCAGTGTGGACAGTCCTCGGACGTAGATTCCCTTGAAGGAGGGGACGTCTCCGCCGCCGCCGTTGTCGAAGAGGACTCCGCCGGGGTTGAGGAACGTACTGGTGGTGGAGGCGTTGGCGAGGGTGCGGGCCTGGGTGATCAGGCTGGTGTCGCCGGTGGCACGGTACAGCTCGGTCAGGGCGGCGAGGGGCACGCCCTGGTTGTAGCTCCAGGGTGTCTGGTTGTTGTTGGTGCAGGTGGATGTGGTGAGGCCGTCGTTGACGAGGTTGGCGCTGTTGATCATTCCGCTGGCGCGGAACCAGGTCCAGCCGGTCCGTGCGCGTTGCAGGTAGGCGGTGTCGCCGGGGATCCTGTTGTGCAGCGCGGCGTTGAGCTGGACGTACAACGAGTTGGTGATGGCGTTCTTGTAGGTCCTGCTTGAGCTCCACCACACACCGCCGCCGCACACCGAGTCCCAGTACCGGAACATGTGATCCGCGTCGGTGCGGGCGGTGTTGAGGTACCGGCTGTCGCCGGTCAGGTCGTAGGCCGTCACCCATGCCAGGCCCCACCAGGCCACGTCGTCGTTGTAGTCGTTGATGAAATTGCCTTGCCATGCAGGGAGATTGAGGTCGTAGGTACGGGCGATCGTGTAGCGGTAGCTGCCCATCCCGGTGACCCGGATGTTGTCGATGGTCGCGGTGAGCGCATTGGCCGAGTTCCACCAGCCGGTCGTGTCGAACAGGCCGTTGCCGAGGTTGTAGCGTTCCATCAACGCCGTGGCCGCGGCGGTACGGCGCTCGCCCGCGTTCCATGTCGTGCGATACCAACTGGTGCAGGCGATGGACGGCGATCCGGCCGGCTGGCCGCAGGCGCGCAGGAGGCCGACCCCGAGGTTGGCCCAATCGTCCACGTTGTACATCAGGGTGCGCCATCCACCGTAGCCCGGCGGAACCGTTGTGTTGCCGAGCTTGGATCCCGAGGCCCAGCTGACCCCGGCGTCGAACGACCGGTCCAGCCAGACCGCATCTCCTTGCCCGCCACCGGAGATCGCGGCCCACCCCATCGCGTCGGCGTCGTCGAAGTGCAACGTGACCTGCCGTCCGCCGACCGAGACCGTCCCCGGTAACCGGTCTGCCGGGGCGAGGGCGGGATCGCGGGTATCGCAGTACTTGTTGCAGATGGTGGCCGTTGGAGCGGGCGCGGCGGCTCCTGATGACGGCGGGCCACCCGGCGTGGAGGTGCGGGTGCCGCCGGGCCGGTAGGGCGATCGCTGTTTGCTGGGCGGCAATGCGGGATCGCGGTTGTCGCAGTAGTTGTCGCAGTCCACGGTGGGTTCAGGGACCTTCGGCGCCGCCTGAGAGGGCATGCCGGCAACGAACGCGGACATCATGACGGAGGTGAGCAGAACGGCTCTCAACACGAGACCTCCCCAGGGCAGGGTGGGTGGTCCAATGGAAGGTGAGAGCGCTCTCAATCGCAGGCTAAGGTCACCTCGCTGGCCACGTCAACATCTCCAGGCGGACAGGTTTTTGTCCAGTTTGCATCGCCGGTCCTGTCGTAATCGTCGGCGGAATCTGGCCGAATCGGACAGTGGCCCGCGCTGGCGCCGGTGTTTGTGCTGGTGAGTAGCCTTTTGGGCTGGTTACGAGATTCGGTGCGCATGGTTGAGTGCGTGTTGTTCGACTGGAGTCCAGGACCTTGGAAGACTGCCTTGACCGGGTCCTGACCGACCTTCGGGCTCGTGCAGGAGACTGGGACTGGGTGGCCGACTTCCACTGAAACAGACCGGTCCTGGAAGGCGGTCCACTCCCGGGAAGCGGCGGAGTCCGAGCTGACGTCCGCAAGACGATAGCGTGGCCCGGCTACGACAGGTTCGTAGCCGGGC